>NZ_CP022372.1:0-275000 GCF_002220095.1 Bosea sp. AS-1 | reverse complement strand
CGTTCCACCCGGTAAGCCGCAGCTTACCGACGGCGAGGTGGTGTCGCAGGTGGAGGAGGAGCGCGCCAACGCCAATTCCGGCCGCCAGCGCGCCCTGCCGATCCCGCCGCAGCTCATGCTGAGCCGCACTTTGACCGGGACTGCACCCGCCAATGGCGACATTCTCGGCTATGCGCCCGCCACCGATACGCGTTTCTCGGGGATCGAGGTCCGGGTCGTTCCCGAGAACGTCACCAACGCCCCGAAGACCCCGATCCCAGCCTCGCGCGAGCCGCAGGTCGAGGACAAGCTGGTCATGGCCAAGCGCGGCGAGAATTTCGAGCAGGCGATGCGCGGCGCCGGCGCCCAGCCGGAACAGATTCGGACGATGATCGCGGCCTTCGGCGGCAAGGTGAAGACCTCGCCCCTGCCGGACGGGCAGGTGCTGCAGGTTCTCTATGCTCCCGGTCCGAATACGGGCGACCCGCGCCAGATCATGCGCATTTCGTTGCTGAGCAACGGCCAGCCGGATGGCACGATCGCGATGAACGACAAGGGAGCCTTCGTCGCCGTCAACCTGCCGCACCAGGACCTTGCGGCCCAGCGGCAACAGCGGCGCGACACGGAAGACGGCGATGAGGATGAGGGCACCGGCGGCGCCCGTCTCTATGAGAGCCTCTACGAAACCGGCGCGCGCCACGATCTGCCGCGACCGCTCGTCGACGAGCTCGTGCGGATCTTCTCCTACGACCTCGATTTCCAGCAGCGCGTCCATGGCGGCGACAATCTGGAAGTGATCTTCACCGAGGAAGACGAGGGCGAGCGCGCCGAAATTCTCTCCGCCAGCCTCACCGTCAACGGCGAGACCCGTCGGGTCTTCCGCTACCAGTCGCCCGAGGACGGTCTGATCGAGTATTTCGACGACGAGGGCAAGTCGCTGAAGAAATTCCTGCTGCGCAAGCCGATCGCCGAGGGCGAGCTGCGCTCGGGCTTCGGCATGCGCTACCACCCGATCATGCGCTACTCGAAGATGCATACCGGCATCGACTGGGCCAACAAGATCGGCACGCCGATTCTCGCCGCCGGCAACGGCACGGTGCTGAAGGCCGGCTGGTCCTCCGGCTATGGCAAGCATACCGAGATCCAGCACGCCAACGGCTACGTCACCACCTATTCGCATCAGTCGAATTTCGCGGCTGGCATCGTGCCCGGCGCCAAGGTTCGCCAAGGCCAGGTCATCGGCTATCTCGGCTCGACCGGCCTCTCAACCGGCCCGCACCTGCATTACGAGGTGCTGGTCAACGGCAACTTCGTGAACCCCCTCAAGATCCGCGTGCCGCGCGGACGCGAGCTGCAGGGGCCGAGCCTGGCCGAGTTCAAGCGGCAGCGCGACGAGATTCGCGGCCTGATCGAGAAGGCTGGCGGCACGGTCGCACAATTGCGCTGAGCGCATGGCGCGCCGGCATGCAGCCGCGCGACCTGCTTCCGCGGTTGACATGCATCGTTAAAGACGACACCGCGAAGCCGCATCCTGTTCTCGCGGCGTGAGCCTCCCACCATGCTCGCCTCCCTCTTCGTCGTCCTGCCCGTCTTCGGGTTGATCGGGCTGGGCTATGTCGCCCGGTGGACGAAGCTCCTGCGCGAAACCACCGGCGAGGGCCTGTCCGACTTCGTCTTCGTCCTGGCCGTGCCCTGCCTGCTGTTCCGCACGCTGGCCAAGGCGGACATTCCCCTGACCCAGCCCTGGGGCTACTGGATCGCCTATTTCGCCGGGCTCGCCGTGGTCTGGGTGCTGGCGATGCTGATCGCCAGTCGCTGCTTCGCCCGCAAGGGGCCGGAGCTCGTCGTCTCGGGCTTCGCCGCTGCTCAGTCCAACACGGTTTTCGTCGGCGTCCCGATGATCCTGAAAGCCTATGGCGATGCCGGCGCCGTGCCGCTCGGCCTGCTGCTCGCCGTCCATCTGCCGGTGACGATGACCGTAGCGACCTTGCTGGCGGAGGGCCGTTCGGCCTCGATCCCCCTTCTGATCAAGCGCCTCTTCACCCATCCGATCATCATCGGCATCATCCTCGGCTCGGCCGTGCGCCCCTTTGTGGGAGAGATCCCGCAGCCGCTCTGGACGCTGGTCGATCTGCTAGCTGGCGCGGCCGTGCCTTGCGCATTGATCAGCCTCGGCATCGCCATGCGCCGGTACGGGCTGGAATCCGGCCTCGCCCTGCCGGCCGTGCTCAGCGGTCTCAAGCTCGGACTCCACCCGCTGCTGGTCTACTGGCTCGCGGCGCATGTCTTCGAGATGCCGGTGCACTGGTCCGGTGTCGCGGTGCTCTTCGCGGCCTGCCCCTGCGGCATCAACGCCTACCTCTTTGCAGAGCGCTACCGGCAGGGCGTCGCCGACGCATCGAGCGCGATCACGCTGTCGACGCTGCTCTCGCTGTTCAGCACCGCCGCCTGGCTGACCTTCCTCGGCGTCGGCTAGTGCCTTTCGAGTGAAGCCGGGGCTCAGTCGAAGCCGAGTCCTTGCCGGATGATTGCAGCGCTGACGCCCCGCTCGCGCAATTCCGCCAGGCTTTCGGAAGAGCGGCTCTTGGCCAGCTTGCGCCCATCCTCGTCGATCAGCAGTTTATGGAAATGGTAAAGCGGCGTCGGCAGGCCGAGCAGGCGCTGCAAAACGACATGAATATCGGTCGCGGCCTCGAGATCCTTGCCGCGCACCACATGGGTCACGCCCTGCAGGGCATCGTCGACGACCACGGCCAGATGATAGCTCGTCGGCACGTCCTTGCGCGCCAGCACGACATCGCCCCAGCGGGCAGGCTGCGCCGGAGCCCGACCCCGACTCCCCTTCGGATCGAACACCTCATAGCCGGGGTCTTCTCCAGCGAGCGCCATGGCCCGCGCCATGTCGAGCCGCAGCACATGGGGTTCGCCTGCTAAGATTCGGCGCGATGCCTCCGCCTCATCCAGTTCCTTGCAGGAACCGGGGTAGAGCGGCGCCCCGTCGGGGTCGGTGGGCCAGGGGCGTCCCGTTTCGGTTTCGCGCGCGACAACGGCAGCCCTGATCTCCTGCCGCGAGCAGAAGCACGGATAGACCAGCCTGCGCGCCTGAAGGGATGCAAGCGCCGCGATATAGTCGTCGAAGTGCTCGAATTGCCGCCGGAGCGGCAATTCGAAGCGGATTCCGAGCCAATCGAGATCAGCGAGGATTGCGTCGGCGAATTCCGGCCTGCAGCGGCCAAGATCGATATCCTCGATCCGCAGCAGCAATCGGCCGTCGAAGCGGCGCGCCAATGCCTCGTTGGTGAGGGCGGACAGGGCGTGGCCCAGATGCAGCCGTCCGTTCGGGCTCGGCGCGAAGCGGAAGACAGGCTTGCCGGAAACGGGTGGATATGCGGCCATCGGTTCGATCTTGAGCTACATCGTTCCAAAGCGCCACCGGCCCGGACCAGGCGCTGCTGACGGGAAGCGTCCGAGCTGCCATCCATCCTGACACCATGACCGCACGAATCACCTGCAACACCGATCTCGAAGAAGGGATGGCCGCGCTGGCGGCGCTCCACCCAGACTGGCAGGCCATCATCGCCCGCACCGGCCTGCCGCCCTTGCGATTGCGCGAGGGCGGCCTGGCCGGGCTCGCCGGCATCATCGTCTCGCAACAGCTCTCCGTCGCCAGTGCCCGCGCGGTGTGGAATCGCTTCGAAAGCGTTTTCGTGCCGCTGACGCCGGAACGATTGCTGGCTGCGACCGATGACGACATGCGTCTCTCCGGCCTGTCACGACCGAAACAGCGCACGTTGCTGGCGCTGGCAACCGCGCTCGCCGAGCAGCGCTTCGCCTTCGAGGCTCTCGACGGAATGAGTCCCGAGGAGGTCCATGCCCAGATGACCGCGATTTCCGGCATCGGCCCCTGGACGGCCGATGTCTATCTTCTGTTCTGCCTCGGCCATCGCGACGGCTTCGCCGCCGGCGATCTTGCGATCCAGGAGGCGGCTCGCCATGCCTTCGGCCTCGGCGCGCGCCCGAAGGCAGCGGAGCTTGCCACCATGGCGGAAGCCTGGCGTCCCTGGCGCGGCGTCGCGGCGCGACTGCTCTGGGCCTATTACGCCGTGCTGAAGCGCCGCGAAGGCATCAACGCCTGAACCTCGGGCCGAAAAGCGAAAGAGTCCTCTTCGGCCCGTCAGTGCGGGAACGAGTTCAGCTGCGCACGACCTTGAGCGCCGTCTGCGCCGCGGCGCGCAGCATGCCGCTGTCGCTCATCACCGTGACCATGCGCGCGCCCATGTCGAGGCCCTGTTTCGCGCGTTCCGCCGTCGCGCAATAGAACGCGACCGGCTTGTTCACCGCCGAAGCGCGGGCGACGACGTGCTTGAGCGCTTCATCGACCTCGCGTGCGGTGGCATCGACCTTCGCCCCGCCTGACAGCGCAATCGACAGGTCGGAGGGCCCGACAAACAGGGCGTCGATCCCCTCCAGCGCCAGAATGTCGTCGACGATCGCCATCGCCTCGCGCGTCTCGATCATCGCGAAGGTCATCGAGAAGCCGTTGGCAGCCTTGAGGTAGCTGTTCTGGTCCAGGCCCGAGGCGCCGAGCCCGCCATAGCTGCCCCAGCTGCGCTCGCCCATCGGCGGGTACTTGGAATAAGCCGCGAAGGTCCGCGCATCCTCCATGGTGTTGATCATCGGCGCGATCACGCCGGAAACCCCGGAGTCGAACAGCTTCGAGACATTCTGGAATTCGCCGACCGGAATGCGGGCAATCGCAGGCTTGCCCGCGGCGTTGATCAGCGGGATCGCGCGGATGACTTCGCCGAGCGTGATCGGCCCATGCTGCATGTCGAGCGTGATCGCATCGAAATCCTCCTGCGCGAGGATGGCGGAGATCGACGGATCGGGCAGTCCGCACCAGGCCGAGACGACGGTCCCGCCCGTCGCAAAGCGATCGGCGAGAGAGGACAGGACGGTGGGCTTGGCCATGTGCGTTGATCCGTTTCAGGCCCGCTCCCGGTGATCGGCGGGCTCCTGCAAATTGGACCGGCGGGCCACCAAAAAGCAAACGGGCGCCCATGCGCCCGTTTCAATCTCGCCTTGCATCAACCGGGAGGCGGTCAGCGTCCAGCCTGGATCTCCTCAGCCGCCTTGATCAGCAATTCGGTCATGACCTGCCGGATCTCCGTTTCTGCGGTCGCAACATTGGCCAGGGCGAAGTCGTTCTTGACCTTGCGAAGCACGTCCTCGTCACCGGCCTCCTCGAAATCGGCCACGACGACCGACTTGGCATAGGCGTCGGCATCGGCGCCGCTCTTGCCCAGCTTCTCCGCGGCCCAGAGTCCGAGCAGCTTGTTGCGCCGCGCCGTCGCCTTGAAGCGCAGCTCCTCGTCATGGGCGAACTTGTTCTCGAAGGCGTCCTTGCGCTGGTCGAAGGTCGTCATGCGGCGTCGGGCTCCTGTGCGGGGCTTGAGATGGCGTCGTTCGCTCCATATAGGGCGACGCAGCGGTAAGAGCCAGCCTCGACCACGGACTTCAGGAGCTCTTAAGCCTCGCGCGGACCTGCGACAGGCGATTTGTTGCGTTTGCGGGCGAGACGCTCCATATAGCAGGCGCATGGCGCCTCCAGGGGTGCAATGCGAGAATCCGGTTCTGGCGCCGGTCCGCGATCCACAAGGGTCGCCGCGACTGGCACAAGCCGACAGTTCAGGGGCCAAGATCCCGCCGCGACCCCATCGCGTCCAGAGAAGGGCCGACCTTTGGATTTCCTCAAGCCACGGTACATCCCCATGAATCGCCGCCGTCGCATCTACGAAGGCAAGGCGAAGGTCCTCTATGAAGGACCGGAGCCCGGTACGCTGATCCAGCATTTCAAGGACGACGCCACCGCCTTCAATGCGAAGAAGCACGAGGTGATCGACGGCAAGGGCGTGCTCAACAACCGCATCTCCGAGCACATCTTCTCGAACCTCAACGATATCGGCGTGCCGACGCATTTCATCCGCCGGCTGAACATGCGCGAACAGCTCATCCGCGAGGTCGAGATCATTCCGCTCGAGGTTGTCGTGCGCAACGTCGCCGCCGGCTCGCTGGCGACCCGCCTTGGCCTCGAGGAGGGCACGCAGCTCCCGCGCTCGATCATCGAGTTCTATTACAAGAACGAGGCGCTCAGCGACCCGATGGTCTCCGAAGAGCACATCACGGCCTTCGGCTGGGCGACCCCGCAGGAGATCGACGACATCATGGCGCTGGCCATCCGCGTCAACGACTTCCTCTCCGGCCTCTTCCTCGGCGCCGGCATCCGCCTCGTCGACTTCAAGATGGAGACGGGCCGGCTCTGGGAAGGCGAGATGATGCGTATCGTCGTCGCCGACGAGATCAGCCCCGATTCCTGCCGGCTCTGGGACATCAAGTCGAAGGACAAGATGGACAAGGACCGGTTCCGCCGCGACATGGGCGGCCTGATCGAAGCCTACTCGGAAGTCGCCCGCCGCCTCGGCATCCTGGGCGAGAACGAGAACCCCGGCCAGAGCGGCCCGCGCCTCGTGCAGTGAGCGCCGTCACCCGGCCACAATCGCGAATGAAGCGGGAGCGCATGCGCTCCCGTTTTCACGTCGCGCCGCTGCTTCTCGCGGCCGGGCTCTTTCTCTCCTCCTGCTCGAGCCAGTACGGCTCGCCCATCGTGGACCTGCCAGCCTCCGCCGGCTGGCAACCGCTCCCGATCGGCGCCT
Organism: Bosea sp. AS-1; assembly: GCF_002220095.1. Taxonomy (GTDB): domain Bacteria; phylum Pseudomonadota; class Alphaproteobacteria; order Rhizobiales; family Beijerinckiaceae; genus Allobosea. Next base: position 268,308 of record NZ_CP022372.1, on the reverse strand, counting down.
GGGTGCTGAACGACGGGCTCGAAGCCCGGTCCATGGCCTTCTGCCCGCGCAATGCCTGCATCCGGCAAGGTTTTGCCGCCGTGGTCGCCTTCGAGGGCGCGCAGGCCCGCGGCATGGAACAGGCCCTTTCGGAGAAGCCGGCCGAGCTGGCACGCTCCTTCGCCCGTCTGGCGGCAGAGAAGGCATCAGCCAGGGCCGCCGAACAGCGCCGGGCCGGCAAGAAGCCACCGAAACCCAAGCCGGAAAACAGCGTCACCGACTATGCCCGCTTCGACGCGGCAGGGGCCAACGGCATCCTCGTCACGATTCGCGCCAAGGATGCCCCCGCCCGGCAAGGCGTCACCGCGATCCTCTACGGGCGTGAGAATGACCGCCTGGTTGTAGCGCTCGCCGTCAGCGACACGGCCGACGCCGCGAAGCACGACGCGGAAGCGGCCTGGCGCAGCCGCTGATTCACGTGAAACCGCTGGAAACGGTTGAGCCCGCCCCGATTCATCGCTAAGGCACCGGATCGAAGCCCGGCCCCGGAGAGACTCATGAAAGCCCGCGTCACCGTCACCCTGAAGAACGGCGTGCTCGATCCGCAGGGCAAGGCGATCGAAGGCGCGCTCAAGTCGCTCGGCATCGACGGCGTCGGCTCGGTGCGCCAGGGCAAGGTCTTCGACATTGAGCTCTCGACCGCCGACAAGGCCGCTGCCGAGACTGCGCTGAAGGCGGCCTGTGAAAAGCTGCTCGCCAACACCGTGATCGAGAATTACCGCGTCGAGATCGGAGGCTGAACGATGAAGGCCGCCGTCATCACCTTCCCGGGCTCCAACCGTGACGGCGACGTCGCCAAGGCGCTGAAGCAGGCCGGCGCCGAAATCGCCCATGTCTGGCACGCCGACACCGAGTTGCCGGCCGGGACCGATCTCGTCGTGCTGCCGGGCGGCTTCTCCTATGGCGACTATCTGCGCACCGGCGCCATCGCCGGCCGTGCCCACATCATGGACGCGACTCGCGCTCATGCCGCCCGCGGCGGCTATGTGCTCGGCATCTGCAACGGTTTTCAGATCGCCTGCGAGGCGGGGCTCCTGCCCGGTATCCTGGTCCGCAACGCCCATCTGAAATTCGTCTGCAGGCGCCAGCACCTCACGGTCGAGCGCAACGACACGCCCTATACCCGTGCCTACGCCAAGGGGCAGGCGATCGACGTCTGCATCGCCCATGGCGAGGGCAACTACATCGCCGATGCCGAGACGCTCGCCCGCCTCGAAGGCGAAGGCCTCGTCGCCTTCCGCTATGCGGATGCGCAGGGGAAGGTCACGGCCGAAGCGAATCCGAACGGCTCGCTCAACAACATCGCCGGCATCTACTCGCCAGGCTTCAACGTGCTCGGCCTGATGCCGCACCCGGAAAACCTGATCGATTCGCTGGTCGGCGGTACCGACGGGCGCGGTCTGTTCGAGAGTCTCGTCGCGGCCAAGGCCGCCTGAGGAGCTTTCAGCTCCCCGTCAGCGCCCGCTGAAGCAGCTTCGCCGCGGCCGCCTGGTCGAGCGGCCCGACATGTTTGTCGAGGACGCGCCCGTCCGGCCCGATCAGGAACGTCTCCGGCACGCCGTAGACACCCCATTCGATCGCGGCGCGGCCGCCCTTGTCGGCGCCGACCGCCGAAAACGGATTGCCGAGCGCGCCGAGGAATCGACGGGCATTCTCCGCCTCGTCCTTGTAGTTCATCCCGACCAACGCAACCTTGCCCTGCTTGACGGCGTCCGTCTGCGAGAGCCCGACCAGCACCGGATGCTCGACCTTGCAGGGCGCGCACCAGCTCGCGAAGACATTCACCAGCGTTGCCCGCCCCTTGCCGAGATCGGCATTGCCGAAGGCCGGCACCGGCTGGCCATCCCGCTGCAGCCCCTCGACCGGGGTCAGCGTGATTGCAGGCGCTGCCTTGCCGATCAGCGCGGAAGGGACACGGCTCGCATCGCCCGAGAACAGGCCGATGCCGAAAACGATGGCGAGACCGCCAAACAAGATCAGCGGCGCGAGGAAGATGAGCGGCGAGCGGCGACGGGGCGCGGCCTCGCCTTCCATTGCCGATGCGGCTTCCTTGATTTCGGTCGAGCTCATGGCGTGCCTCGCTCCGAGCGGCGACGCCCGGCGCCGCGCTGCTCAAGCGCCGCGAGCGCCCGCTTCTGCGCGTGATGATCCAGGACGATCGACAGCGTCAGCCCGACGAGGACGGCCGCGACCGCCCCATAAGAGGCCAGGATGAAACCGGCATGGGGCCCGAGGCTTTGGGTCAGCGCGCTCATGCCGGCAGCTCCTGCGTCGCCAGCCGGTCGAGCCGCTCGGCCTCGAGGATCGTCAGGGTCCGCACGCGTCGGCGCATGATCTCGGCCCGCATCGCCACCATGTGCAGCATGAGCGCGAAGAGGGTGAAGCCGAGCGCCAGGATCAGCAGGGGCCAGAGCATCGAGCCGTCGATCGTCGACCCGCCCATGCGGAACACCGAGGCCGGCTGGTGCAAGGTGTTCCACCAGTCGACCGAGAACTTGATGATCGGCACGTTGACGAAGCCGACCAGCGTCAGGATCGCAACGGCGCGCCCGGCCCGGGACGGCTCGTCGAGCACGCGCCAGAGCGCGATGATGCCGAGATAGATCAGGAACAGCACCAGCACCGAGGTCAGGCGGGCATCCCAGACCCAGTAGGTGCCCCACATCGGCTTGCCCCAGAGCGCTCCTGTGATGAGGCAGACCAGCGCGAAGCAGGCCCCGATCGGCGCCGCCGCCTTCTGCGCGACATCGGCGAGCGGATGGCGCCAGACCAGCGTGCCTAGCGCCGAGACGGCCATCATCGAGTAGAACATCATGGCGAGCCAGGCCGCCGGTACATGCACGAACATGATGCGGATGGTCTCGCCCTGCTGGTAATCGGCCGGAGCGACGAACCAGGCGAGATAGAAGCCGACGGCGAGCAGCACCAGCGACACCGCGGCGAGCCAAGGCAGCACCACGGCGGAAAACCGCATGAAACGCGTCGGGTTGGCGAGGTCGATCAGGCTGGCCATGTCATCCGTAAACGATGCCGCGAGGCTGGGGCGTCGCAGCAATAGCAATGCGAGCGGCATCCAAGCAATGCGCTGGCGCCGGCTGCGACATCACGAAGCTGCTGACACACGAACCTGGCCGCGACGAGGCAAGCGGCTCCAGGCCTTGGTCTTTTTCCGGCGAACGCGGAAGGGCTCCGTAACGTCACCCCGATCCGTCTGTATCACATTGAACATATTACAGATTTGGAACTCTCCGCTTGCGGCCTTCATCTCGGCCCATTACCGTCACGGTCAGATGCGGGGGACCACCATGGAAGTGCGACTGTCCGACGCGGTCCAGCGCGAAGTCGAGCTGGCGATCCGCGCGAAGGCGAGCCAATCGCTCGTCGTCGACGTCTATGCGACCGCCCAGGAAATCCAGCGTGAGCACGATGTCGGCGATGTCGAGCTCGACGCCATCGCCGCCACGGTGGTGCGCCTGGCGGCGCAATGCGGTTGCGCCGTCGAGCTCGATCATACGGGCGGCCATCACTCCGGCTGACGCAACGCGGCAGCGGCGGCCAGCGTCCCGACCACGATCGCGGCCAGCGACAGGGCCGCGAGGATCAGGAAAGGCGTCCTGAACGGCACTGTCCCGCCAAGTGCGGCGTTGGCGGCCGAGACGCCGAAGATCAGCACCGGGATCGTCAAGGGCGCGACGAGCACCGGCACGATCAGCCCACCCCGCTTCAGACTCGCCGCCAGCGCCGCACCGGCTGCACCGATGAAGCTGAGCGCCGGCGTGCCGACCAGGAGCGTGGCGAACAGCGGCAGCACGCCGTCTCCCGGCAACGCGACAAGCAGGCCCAGCAGCGGCGAGATCAGCGCCAGCGGCAGGCCGGTCGTCAGCCAGTGCGCCAGTCCCTTGGCCAGCACCGCGCCTTCGAGCGGCAGGGCCGAGGCCCGCATCAGCTCCAGCGAGCCGTCCTCTTCGTCGACCTGGAACAGCCGGTCGAGCCCGATCAACACCGCAAGCAGTGCGCCCAGCCACAGGATCGCCGGCCCGATCCGCGACAGAAGGTTGAGGTCTGGCCCGAGCGCGAAGGGCACCAGCACGACGATCGTCAGGAAGAAGACGAGTGCGAGCTCGCCGCCACCCCCGGCCCGAGCAGCCAAGGCGAGATCGCGTTTCAGGATGGCGAGGAAGGCGCGGGTCACGGTCCGATCCTGAATTCGCGTGCCTCGTCCAGCCCCAGCGGCCCGTGCGTCGCGGCAAGGATCGCGCCGCCCGCGCCGAGATGATCGCGCATCAGCCCGGTCAGCATGGCTTGCGACGCCGCGTCGAGCGCCGACATCGGCTCGTCCAGCAGCCAATACGGGCGTTGCGAAACCAGTAGCCGCGCCAGCGCGACCCGCCTCCGCTGGCCCGCCGAGAGATACCCTACCGGCAGCGCCGCAGCATGAGCCAAACCAACGGCTGCCAGCGCCGCCTCCGGCGACGCAGCGGGGTTCCCCAGCAAATCCTGCGCAAAGGCGAGGTTCTCGCGCGCCGTCAGCGCGGTCTTGAGCCCGTCGCGGTGACCGACGAGATGGCTGAGCTCGACGAGCTCCGCCTCATCCGCACCGTCGATGCGAATGCTGCCGCCGTCAGGCCGCAGGCGCCCGCAGAGCATGGCGATGAGACTCGACTTACCGGCACCATTGCGACCGGTCAGCGCCAGCGCCTCGCCATTGGCCAGCGACAGGCTCACGCCCTCGAAAATCAGTCGGCCACCCCGGCGGCAGCACAGATTCTCGACGCGAAGCCGCAGATCGGGGAAGGAAACTTGCGTCAAGGCAGCGATGCCGCCGATGCATTCGACCACATTTCGTTCATGTAGCGCGCTTCTTGGAATTGCTCTATAGAACCCGCGGCTACGCCGCACGCCGATCCGGCGCGGGGCCCGGGCACTCCCGGGGCGGCGCGCGCGTCACGCGCATTAGGCCTTCGAACGGCAGCGTCCGCAAGGGCAGAAACCCTTGAAGACTTGCCGCTCGCGACCGCAACCCCTTGATCAGGATATTGCCGACATGGCTTCGCTCGATTCATTCAAGGCCCGCAAGACACTCGATGTCGGCGGCAAGAGCTACACCTATTATTCGCTGCCTGACGCCGAGAAGAACGGCCTGCCCGGTATCTCCAAGCTGCCCTTCTCGATGAAGGTGCTCCTCGAGAACCTGCTGCGCTTCGAGGACGGCCGCTCCGTCACCAAGGAAGACATCCAGGGCTTCGTCGCCTGGCTCGACGACAAGGGCAAGGCCGGCAAAGAGATCGGTTTCCGCCCGGCTCGCGTGCTGATGCAGGACTTCACCGGCGTTCCCGCGGTGGTAGACCTCGCCGCGATGCGTGACGGCGTCAAGGCGCTGGGTGGCGACGCCCAGAAGATCAACCCGCTCGTTCCGGTCGATCTCGTCATCGACCATTCGGTCATCGTCGACGAATTCGGCTCGCCCAAGGCCTTCGCCAAGAACGTCGAGCTCGAATATGAACGCAACGCCGAGCGCTACAAGTTCCTGAAGTGGGGCCAGCAGGCCTTCGACAATTTCCGCGTCGTCCCGCCCGGCACCGGCATCTGCCACCAGGTCAACCTCGAATATCTCGCCCAGACGGTCTGGACCCGTAACGAGACGATCGACGGCAAGGAGGTCGAGGTCGCCTATCCCGACACGCTGGTCGGCACCGATTCGCACACCACCATGGTCAACGGCCTCGCCGTTCTCGGCTGGGGCGTCGGCGGCATCGAGGCGGAAGCAGCCATGCTCGGCCAGCCGCAGTCGATGCTGCTGCCGGAGGTCATCGGCTTCAAGCTGACCGGCTCGCTGAAGGAAGGCATCACCGCCACCGACCTCGTGCTGACCGTCACGCAGATGCTGCGCAAGAAGGGCGTTGTCGGCAAGTTCGTGGAGTTCTTCGGCCCCGGCCTCTACAACCTGACGCTGGCCGACCGTGCCACGATCGCGAATATGGGCCCGGAATACGGCGCGACCTGCGGCTTCTTCCCGGTCGATGCCGAGACGCTGGACTACCTCACCACCACCGGCCGCAAGTCGGACCGCATCGCGCTGGTCGAGGCCTACACCAAGGCGCAGGGCCTCTTCGCCACCCGCGAGACCGCCGATCCGGTCTTCACCGACACGCTCGAGCTCGATCTCTCGACGGTTCAGCCCTCGATGGCTGGTCCGAAGCGCCCCGAGGGCCGCGTCGACCTCTCCGGCGTCAAGGCCGGTTTCGCCGCCGCCATGGAGAACGACTACAAGAAGGGCGGCGAGATCTCCCGCCGCGTGCAGGTCGAGGGTGAGGATTTCGACCTCGGCCATGGTGATGTCGTCATCGCCGCCATCACCTCCTGCACCAACACTTCGAACCCCTCGGTGCTGATGGCCGCGGGCCTGCTCGCCCGCAAGGCCGTCGAGAAGGGCCTCAAGGTCAAGCCGTGGGTGAAGACCTCGCTGGCGCCCGGCTCGCAGGTCGTGGCGGAGTACCTGGCCAAGTCCGGCCTCCAGACCGATCTCGACAAGCTTGGCTTCAACCTGGTCGGCTTCGGCTGCACCACCTGCATCGGCAATTCCGGCCCGCTGCCGGCGCCGATCTCGAAGACGATCAACGATAAGGGCTTGATCGCGGGCGCGGTCATCTCCGGCAACCGCAACTTCGAAGGCCGCGTCTCGCCGGACGTGCAGGCGAACTACCTCGCCTCGCCGCCGCTGGTCGTCGCCTATGCGCTCGCCGGCTCCGTCCAGATGGACCTGACGACCCAGCCGCTCGGCCAGGGCTCGGACGGCAAGGACGTCTACCTGAAGGACATCTGGCCCTCCAACAAGGAGATCCAGAGCTTCATCCAGCAGAACGTCACCCGCGCGATGTTCGAGGAGAAGTACGCCGACGTCTTCAAGGGCGATGCCCACTGGCAGGCGGTCGATGCTCCCAGGAGCGAGACCTATGCCTGGGACAACGATTCGACCTATGTGCAGAACCCGCCCTATTTCCAGGGCATGCACCAGAAGCCGGACGCGATCACCGACATCAAGGGCGCCCGCATCCTCGGCCTCTTCGGCGACAAGATCACCACCGACCACATCTCTCCGGCCGGTTCGATCAAGGCGGCCTCCCCGGCCGGCGCCTACCTCACCGAGCACGGCGTCGCGGTGGCCGACTTCAACCAGTACGGCACGCGCCGTGGCAACCATGAGGTGATGATGCGGGGCACCTTCGCCAATATCCGCATCCGCAACCACATGCTTGGCCCGAACGGCCGCGAGGGTGGCTACACCATCCACTACCCGTCCAAGGAAGAGCTGCCGATCTATGACGCGGCGATGAAGTACAAGCAGGAGAAGGTGCCGCTGGTCATCTTCGCCGGCGTCGAATACGGCAACGGCTCGTCGCGCGACTGGGCGGCGAAGGGTACCAACCTCCTTGGCGTCAAGGCAGTGATCGCCCAGAGCTTCGAGCGCATCCACCGCTCGAACCTGGTCGGCATGGGCGTCGTGCCCTTCACCCTGCAGGAAGGCACGAGCTGGGCCTCGCTCAACCTGAAGGGCGACGAGATGGTCACCATCCACGGCCTGGCCAACGTCAAGCCGCGCCAGATGATGGAAGCCGAGATCACCTATGCCGACGGCACGGTGAAGAAGGTTCCGATCCTCTGCCGCATCGATACGCTGGACGAGATCGACTACTTCAAGAACGCCGGCATCCTGCAATACGTCCTGCGCGGCCTTGCCGCATAAGCAGCCGGCTCAACCGGACGCAAACCATGTCATGGCCGGTGCAAGCCGGCCATGACGCATTGAGGGGCAGCCCCGGTTGTCCTCGCGCCCGCTGCAGTGTAAGGGGGCGGATCAGTCATCCTCCGCGGCGACTTGGGGCAAGCGCAGGCGATATCCCGCGCTCGGACGTCATCCGCCGAAATCCTTTTAAGACGGGAGCACCCGCAGCATGTCCGCCACGTTCGAGACGGTCGCCGGCATCATTTCCGAAACCTGCGATATTCCGCGTGAGAAGATCACGCCGCAGAGCCACGCCATCGACGATCTCGGCATCGACTCGCTCGCCTTCCTCGATATCGCCTTCGCGATCGACAAGGCTTTCGGCATCAAGCTGCCGCTCGAGCAGTGGACGCAGGAGGTCAACGAGGGCAAGGCTCCGGCCGAGCAGTATTTCGTGCTCGAGAACCTCTGCAAGCGCATCGACGACCTGGTCGCCGCCAAGAAGGCTTGAGCGCGGGCCCGAGCCCGGCCCAAGTCTCCGGCGCGATCGGCCGCCGCCGCACTTGAGCCGGCGCGCCGCTCCCGATAGAGCATTGAGCCCGCGATGCGGATCCTCCGATCCGCGCCGCGGCTTTGCGTCGTTCCGGCGCCCATCTGAGTCAGGGATCGCATGCGCCTCGAATATTTCGACATGATCGACAGGGTCGTTTCCTTCGATCCGTCGCAGAAGCGCATCGTCACGCGCTCTACCGTCCCGAGCGAAAGCCCGGTCTTCGAAGGGCATTTCCCCGGGCACCCGCTCGTTCCGGGCGTGCTGCTGACCGAGACCATGGCGCAGGCCTCCGGTTATCTGCTGCTCGGCCTGAATGGCCTCAGCCAGATGCCCTTCCTGATGACGGTCGACAAGGCGCGCTTCCGCACCTTCGTCGAGCCCGAGACGGAACTGGAAGCCAGCGCCGAGCTCGTCATCGAGGGGTCGGGCTATGCCGCCACCAGGGCGAAACTGACCAGCAACGGCAAGCCGATCTGCGACGCTGAATTGCGCTTCCGCCTGATGCCTTTCCCCGCCGATATGCGCGCGCTCATGCAGAGCCGCATCGAAGCCATCGGCCTGAAGCCGGAGCCTGCTCCATGAGCGATATGACGACGAACCGTCGTGACGTGGTCATCACCGGAATCGGCATCGCCTCCAGCCTCGGCGAAGGCATCGAGGCCCACGCCGCCGCGCTGAAGGCGGGCGGGCCGCCGGTCGTCGATACCGAGAGCTTCAAGCCCTATCCGCTCCACCCGCTCGCCGCGCTTGAGCTGGACCGGCAGATCCCGAAGAAGTCCGACCAGCGCCAGATGGAGCCCTGGCAGCGCCTCGGCGTCTATGCGGCCGGCCTCGCCCTCGACTCCGCCGGGATCAAGGAGGATGCCGAGGCCAAGAGCGCGCTGCAGGTGATCGTTGCCGCCGGTGGCGGGGAACGCGACCATGCTGTCGATTCCGCCATTCTTACAGGATTGCGCGGCGCCAACGAGCCCGGCACCTATCTCAACGAGCACTTGATGGGCGATCTCAGGCCCACACTCTTTCTCGCCCAGCTTTCCAATCTGCTCGCCGGCAATATCGCCATCGTTCACGGTGTCACGGGCCCGTCGCGCACCTTCATGGGCGAAGAGCAGGCCGGCGTCGACGCCATCCGCACGGCCCATGCCCGCATCGCCTCGGGCCAATCCGACCTGATGCTCGTCGGCGGTGCCTACAACGCCGAGCGTCGCGACATGCTGCTGCTCTTCGAGCTCGGTGGCTATCTGCGCCGGAATGACTTCGCTCCCGTGTTCGAGCGGGACGATGCCCCAGGGCTGATCACCGGCAGCGCGGGCGCCTTCCTCGTCCTCGAATCGGCCGAGCGTGCCGCGGCACGTGGTGCCAAGGTTTACGCCAAGCTGAGCCATGCGGGAGCCGCCCGCAGTCGCCGCGCGCCCGGTACGGTCGAAGCAGCCTTGACGAAGCTCGTCGACGCTTTCGGTTCCATCGGCCCTGACAGCCTCGCCATTTCTGCCGCGACCGGCTGCGCGGGCATCACGGCTGAAGAAGCCGCTGCCTTGAAGGCGGCGGCTCCTGCTGCCAGGCGCGTCGCCGCCGGCGATCTCGTCGGCCATGGCGTCGAGGCAGCCTTCCCGATCTCGGTCGCCCTGGCGGCAATCGCCCTGTCAGCCGGGCAGGTGAAGGAAGCGATCGTCACCGGCGCCGGTCACTGGCGCGGCGAAGGCGCCGCCCATCTGGTCCAAGCGTGAGAGGTTGAAACCATGACCACGCATCGTGATGCCAAGGGCCGCCCGCTCGTCGCCGTCACCGGCCTCGGCGTCGTCACCTCGCTCGGCCAGGGCAAGGAAACAAACTGGCAGGCGCTGACGGCCGGCCAGTCCGGCATCCACCGCATCGAACGCTTCCCGACCGAGGGCCTGCGCACCACGATCGGCGGCACCGTCGATTTCCTCTTCGACGAGCCGTTCACCGCCCCGCAGCTCTCGGAAAAGCTCGCGACCCTGGCGGCCGAGGAGGCTGTCGCCCAGAGCGGCCTCGGAACCTCCGGCGATTTCCCCGGTGAGCTCTTCATGGCCGTCCCGCCGGTCGAGATGGAATGGCCGCAGAAGCAGGAGATGGCCCAGACCATCGAGGGTGATGTCGACTATGACGGGCTGCTGCGCGCCGCCGAAACCGGCAAGTACCGGGCGATGCACGAGCTTTTCGTCTTTGGCGGCGTCGCCGACCATATCGCCGACCGTTTCGGCACCAAGGGTTCGCCGATCTCGCTCTCGACCGCCTGCTCCTCGGGCGCGACGGCGATCCAGATGGGCGTCGAGGCGATCCGCCGTGGCGACACCGAGGCCGCGCTCTGCATCGGCACCGACGGCTCGATCCATGCCGAGGCGCTGATCCGCTTTTCGCTGCTTTCGGCCCTCTCAACCCAGAACGATCCACCGGAAGGTGCCGCCAAGCCGTTCTCGAAGAACCGTGACGGCTTCGTCATGGGCGAGGGCGCTGGCGCCCTTGTGCTGGAGGACTACGATCATGCGCTGGCGCGCGGCGCGACCATCCTCGGCATCGTCGCCGGCTGCGGCGAGCGCGGCGACGGCTTCCACCGCACCCGCTCGAGCCCGGACGGCAAGCCGGCGATCCTCGCCATGCAGGACGCACTCGCCGATGCCGGGCTGACGCCGGACGATGTCGACTACATCAACGCCCACGGCACCTCGACGCCCGAGAACGACAAGATGGAGGCGATGAGCTGCGCCGCCGTCTTCGGCGAGCGCATGGCCAAACTGCCGATCTCCTCGAACAAGTCGATGATCGGCCACACGCTGACGGCAGCCGGCGCGGTCGAGGCGGTGATCTCCTTCCTGACCATCGCCAACGGCACGATCCCGCCGACGATCAACTATGCGAACCCGGACCCCGCCATCGCGATCGACGTCGTGCCGAACGAGGCACGCAAGGCGAAGGTGAGGACGGTCCTCTCCAACTCCTTCGGCTTCGGCGGCCAGAACACTTGCCTCGTGCTGACGGCGCCCCCGGAGGCCGCATGACCAAGATTCTCGTGACGGGTGGCGCCAAAGGTGTCGGCGCCGCGATCGTGCGCGCGCTCGCCGCGGCCGGCCACGATGTCGATTTCACCTTCCGCTCCTCCGCCGAGCAGGCGAAGGCGCTGGCTGGGGAGATCGCAGCCGCCCATCCTGGCCGTACGGTCACGGCGCTGCCGCTCGACCTCTCCGACAAGGCGGCGCTCGAAACCTTCTGCGAGGCGCGCGAGGGCGAGAGCTACTTCGGCCTCGTTCACAACGCCGGCCAGCCCTATGACTCGCTGGCAGCGATGATGGACCAAGACAAGGCCGAGGCGGCGATGCAGGTCAATTTCTGGGCCTTCACCCGCCTCGCCAAAAGCCTGATGCGCAACATGATCCGTGCCCGGGCCGGTCGGATCGTCGCGATCGGCTCGGTCGCGGCGCTGCGCGGCAACGCCGGCAATGCCGCCTACGCCGCCTCCAAGGGCGCGCTGATCTCCTATGCCAAGACGCTCGCGGTCGAGACCGGGAAGCGCGGCGTCACGGTCAACATCATCGCGCCCGGCTTCGTCGACACCGACATGATGGCGCCCTATGCCGCCTATCGCGACAAGATGCAGGCGCAGATTCCCGCTGGCCGGTTCGCCAAGCCGGAGGAAGTCGCCGGCGTCGCCGCTTTCCTGATGAGCGAGCCTGCCGCCTATATCAGCGGTACCGTGCTGCCGATCGACGGCGGCCTGACCGCCCAGCTCGGCGTGCATCGCTGACAAGTTTGTTCTGAAAGGTCGATATCCGATGCGTTCCCTCCAGCTCCACGGCGATCGCGACCTGCGCCTGGAAGAGATCGAGCCGCCGCCGCCGCCCGCTCCGGGCGAAGTGCAGATCCGCATCAAGGCAGTCGGACTGAACTATCTCGACCTCTGGGGTTTCCGCGGCATGGCCTTCGCCAAGCGCAAGATGCCGCAGGCGGCCGGTGTCGAAGCCGCAGGCGAGATCGTCTGCGTCGGCGAGGGCGTGACCGGCTTCGCACCTGGCGACGTCGTCACCGCCTATGGCGCCGACACCTGTGGCCAGTGCAAGGCCTGTCGCGAGGGTCGGGACAATCTCTGCGAGAACGTCGCCGGCATCATGGGCTTCCATATCGACGGCTTCGCTCGCGAGGTGCTGAACCGCCCCGCCCGCCTGACGATCAAGGCACCAAAAGGGGTCTCCTTCGAGGATGCCGCCTGCGCGCCGATCGGTTTCGGCACGGTCCAGCACATGCTCTTCGACAATGCGAAGCTGGAGCCCGGCGAATCCGTGCTGGTCCATGCCGGCGGCTCCGGCATCGGCACGGCCGCGATCCTGATGGCCAAGGCGATCGGCTGCACGGTTTATACGACCGTCGGCGACGACGAGAAGGGCGCCAAGGCCAAGGCCCTCGGCGCCGATCACGTCATCAACTACCGGGAGGACCGCTTCGAGGGCGTCGTGCGCAAGCTGACCGGCCGCAAGGGCGTCGATGTCGTCTTCGAGCATGTCGGCGCCGATACCTGGAACGGCTCGCTGCTCTGCCTGAAGCGTGGCGGCCGGCTCGTCACCTGCGGCGCGACCTCGGGCCCCTCGGCCACGATCAACCTGATGCAGCTCTTCCAGCAGCAATACCGGATCACCGGCTCCTTCGGCTGCCGCATCGAGAATATCGCGCAATCGCTGGAGAAGATGGCCGGCGGCATGAAGCCGGTGATCGATTCGGTCTTCCCGCTGGCCGATTTCGAGAAGGGCCTCGCCCGTATCGAGGGTCGGCAGGTCTTCGGCAAGGTCGTCATCACCTTCTGAGCGATCGACCCGCTCTGGCGAGAGACTTGACGCCGGCGCATTCCTGCCCCAGATCGCCCGTTTCAGGCCCGGTCTTGCTCTCGGCACGGGCGATTGAGGCTGGACCGACCTTGAGACGATTGAAGGCGATCGCCGCGCGGATGGGCGCGGCGGTGATGATCGGCGTGATCCGCGCCCTGTTCGGTTTTCTGCGCCTGCTGGGCCCCGAGCGCGCCAGCGATCTCGGCGGCTGGCTTCTCCGGACCGCGAGCCCGCTGATCCCGGTCAACCGCGTGGCGCTCGCCAATATCCGCGCAGCCTTTCCCGAAAAGGACGAGGCGGAGGTCAGGCGCATCGCGCGCGGTGCCTGGGAAAACCTTGGCCGCGTCGCCGGCGAATACGCCAACCTGAAGGCGCTCTTCGATTATGACTACCACAACCCCGACAAGCCCTCGCGCGTCGAGGTCAAGGGCATCGAGCATTTCATCGCGCTCAAGGATGACGGCAAGCCAGGCCTGATCTTCTCGACCCATCTCGCCAACTGGGAACTGCCGGCGATCTGCGCGCAGACCTATGATCTGGAAACCACCGCGGTCTTCCGGGCTCCCAACGATCCCGCAATCGCCGCCGTCGTCCACGAGATCCGATCCGGCGCGATGGGTGGGCTTGCCGCCGCGAAACAGGGCGCAGCCTTCGCCATGCAGGGCGTGCTGGAGAATGGCGGCCATCTCGGCATGCTGATTGACCAGCATTTCACCCGCGGCGTCGTGGTGCCGTTCTTCGGCCGCCCGGCGCTGACCAACCCGATCATGGGCAAGTTCGCCAAGCGCTTCGAATGCCCGGTTCATGGCGTGCGGGTCATCCGTCTGCCGAACCACCGCTTCCGGCTGGAGCTCACCCCGCCGCTCGATCTGCCGCGCGATGCCAATGGCGAGATCGACGTCCAGGGCGCCATGGCAATGATGACGGCCGTGGTGGAGGGCTGGGTGCGCGAGTATCCCGAGCAGTGGCTCTGGATGCACCGCCGCTGGCGGCCGAAGATGATATCGGCGGCCGCCCTGGCCGAGTTCGATCACGGCCGCGCGACGACGCCTGTTTTCAAGGCAACGTGATTTCCAAATGCCGCGAATGGGGGCTTTGGTAACCTCGCCACAAGACTTTCTCTGCAGAGTTCGATGATGTTCCCCGGCAAGCGCCTCCTAGCTGTGACGATCGCGGCCCTCGCCATGGGCGTCGCGGACGGCCGGGCACAGACTCCCGCCAAGCAGCCGAAGGCGCTGCTCGAGCTCTTCACCAGCCAGGGCTGCTCCTCCTGCCCGCCGGCAGATGCGCTCGTGATCGAGCTCTCGAAGGATCCCGATCTGATCGCGCTGACGCTGCCGGTGACCTATTGGGATTATCTCGGTTGGAAGGACACGCTCGGCAAGGATTCCTTCGCCAAGCGCCAGAAGTTCTATGCCAAGGCTCGCGGCGATGGGCAGGTCTACACCCCCCAGGTCGTCGTCAATGGCACCGGTCATCTGGTCGGCTCCGACAAGGACGAGATCCAGAAGACGATCCAGCAGCTCGCGCCCACGGGTTTCCCGGTCCAGGTCGGGCTCAAGGAAGCGAACGGCAATCTCGAGATCAAGCTCGCCTCCTCCGGGGCCACGTCCGACAACGCAGCCGGCGTCTGGGTGCTCCCGACCACGCATCTCGCCTCCGTGCCGGTCACGCGCGGGGAGAACCAGGGCAAGACTCTGTCCTATGCCAATGTCGTGCGCGGCATGGTCCGTGTCGGCGACTGGAACGGCAGGGAAACCACGATCACTGCTCCGCTGAGCGCCACCCAGGCGCCGGAAGCGGACGGGTACGTCGTCATCGTTCAGACCGACCAGCCCGGGAAATACGGCATGATGCCGGGGCCGATCCTCGGCGCCGCGCGCGGCAAGATAACGCCCTGACCCGTCGACCGGCTCGCATCGGCCTCTAGTTATCGCGCGCCCCGCACAGGCGCGATCAGTGAGGCTTTAGAGCAGGATCACCTTGTTCGACAGCTCGTCGACATCGCCCGGCACGGGCGGGACATGTTGCGCCAGCACGGCGCCGACCGCATCGACCGCCGCGATCAGCCCTTCGGTCAGCCTGTCCTCCCGCGCCGCAACCAGCAGCGGCTCGATGATGCCGTTCCAGGTCTTCTGCTCGACCAGGCCGTCGATGCCGGTATCGGCCAGGATCTCCGCATAGCGCTCCTGCAGGGCGACATAGAGCAGGACACCGGTCCGCCCCTTGGTCCGCGTCAGCCCGCGCGCCGTGAACTCCCGGAGCGCGGTGTCATGCGCCCGGCGCCGCTTGACGAAACCCGGCACGAAGCGCCCGCCGCGGCCGTACCAGAGCAGGGTGCCGAGCAGGATCACGGCGCAGAAGAGCTGGATCATGAAGATGCGCTGCGTGCTCATCGCTGTCAGCGAGATGAACGGCCAGGGCACAAGCAGCGCAAGCGCGAGCGCCATCACCACCGGCACGTTGCGATAGCTCGACGCCGCCCGGTCGATGACCACGACGATCTCGCCGGCCGTGCCGGTCTCGGCGCGGCGCACCGCTTCCGCGATCGCATCCCTGTCCGCGGCGTCCATCACCAGTCTCCCGAAGCACCACCGCCGCCGGACGATCCGCCGCCGCCCGAGAACCCGCCACCGGAGAAGCCGCCGCCGGAACTCCAGCCACCTCCGCCGCCCCAGCCGGAGCCCGAGCCCCAACCGGAGCTGCTCGGCGGCAGCACGATCCAGCGTCCGTCGCGCGTCCGGTGCCGGCGCACGCCATTGCCCTGCTGGCTCAGGCCGCGCAGGAAGGCGACGATGAACAGAAAGATCAGCACCATCGCGACGAGGACCGCGATGTCCTCGACCGGCGAGCTCTCGTCGGAACGCACCTCGGCACGTCGTTGCCATTCCTCGGCATCGCCTGCCAGGATTGTGACGATGGCGTCGACTCCGGCCTCGATGCCACCCGCGAAATCGCCTGTCTTGAACTTGGGCGCGATCGCCGTGGTGATGATGACCTTGGAGAGCGCATCGGTCAGTGCGCCTTCGAGCCCGTACCCGACCTCGATGCGGACCTTGCGCTCCTTGGGCGCCACGATCAGCAGCACGCCGTTGTTCTTCGCCTTCTGGCCGAGCTGCCAGTGCCGGAACAGGCCGTTGGCGAAATCCTCGATCGTCAGCCCCTGCAGCGACGGCACCGTCGCGACCACGATCTGGTCGGAGGTCTTGTCCTCATGGGCCTTGATCTTGTCCGCAATGCGCTGGCGCGCATCCGGCGCGATGATGTTGGCGTCGTCGACGACCCGGCCCGAGAGAGCGGGATAGGTCGGATCGGCGGCGAAGGCCGGCGCGATGCAGAGCAGCAGGGCGAGGAGCAGGAGGAAAGCGCCCCACGCCCGCCCTCTCCCGCGCGGAAGAGAGCTATTCCACGCCTCTCCCAGCAAGGTCGTCACAGGTTCAGAACTTCACGCTCGGCGCCTTGTCGGCTCCGGCCGTCGCGGTGAAGGTCTCCATCGGCTTGGCGCCCCAGAACAGCTTGGCCCAGATCACACCCGGGAAGGTGCGGATCTCCGTGTTGAAGGCCTGCACCGCCTGGATGTAGTCGCGCCGCGCCACGGCGACCCGGTTTTCCGTGCCTTCGAGCTGGGACTGCAGGGCGAGGAAGTTCTGGTTCGACTTCAGATCGGGATAGCGCTCGACCGTGACGAGCAGCCGCCCAAGCGCGCCGGTGAGCTGGTTCTGCGCGTCCTGATATTCCTTGAACTTGGCTGGGTCATTGATGGTCGAGGCGTCGACCTTGACCTGCGTCGCCTTGGCACGGGCCTCGATTACGGCCGTCAGAACCTCTTTCTCCTGCGCCGCATAGCCCTTCACTGTCTCGACGAGGTTGGGAATCAGGTCGGCCCGGCGCTGATACTGGTTCTGCACCTCGGACCAGGCCGCTTTCGCCTTCTCTTCCAGCGTCGGCACGTTGTTGTAGCCGCAACCGGCGAGCGCGATGCCGAGAAGGCCGAGCGCGAGCCAGGCCAACGGACGGCGTAGCTGGGCGGAGAACGTCATGCCGAAAACCCCTTTTTGGCATCGATGCGTTGCTGTTCGATTCGGAACCTTACCTGCCGAGCCGCGCTGCACCAAGCTGTCAGGCCGCGACGAATAGCCTATTCTGTGCTGGAGCATTGCGGAGGTCGTCCATGCGCTTTCTCCCCTTCATCCTCGTGCCGGCGGTGACCCTCGCCACACAGATCGCGATTGCACAGCCCCTCGCGCCGGCGCCGGAGGCCGGAACGGGCAAGGTCGCTAAGGTCGAGACGACCGCGCAACGGTTCATGGCGGCGGCAGCCAACCCGCTCGCGGCCGCGGCCGGGCGCGACATCCTGCGCGCCGGGGGCAGCGCCACGGATGCCGCCATCGCCACCCAACTCGTACTCAACCTCGTCGAGCCGCAAAGTTCCGGCATCGGCGGCGGCGCATTCTTCGTTCACTGGGACGAGGCGGCCCACAAGGTGACCACGCTCGACGGGCGCGAGACGGCTCCCGCCGCCGCCAAGTCTGATCGTTTTCTGAAGGACGGCAAGCCGATGCCGTTCCGCGAAGCTGTGATCGGCGGCCGCTCGGTCGGCGTGCCGGGCACGCTGAAATTGCTGGAGGAGGCGCATCGCCGCTGGGGCAAGCTGCCCTGGGCCGACCTGATCGCTCCAGCACTCAAGCTCGCCGAGGAAGGCTTCGCCATATCGCCGCGCCTCAATGGCCTCCTGGCCGGAGACAAGGATCTGCCGAAGAATCCGCGTGCTTCCGCCTATTTCTACGAGGCCGATGGGCAGCCCAAGGCCGTCGGCACCATCCTGAAGAGCCCGGCCTTCGCCGAGACATTGCGCGCCATCGCGGCGCAAGGGGCGGATGCGCTCTACAAGGGACCGATCGCCGAGGACATCGTCACGACCATAGCGGAACATCCGGGCAATCCCGGCGACATGACGCTGGCCGACCTCGCCGCCTACAAGGTCGAGGAGCGCGAGCCGGTCTGCGGCACCTATCGGGTCTGGAAGCTCTGCGGCATGGGCCCGCCGAGCTCGGGCGCCGTCGCCATCCAGCAGATGCTCGGCATGCTGGAGACCGTCGATCTCAGGCGCCTGGGGCCAGGACCGGAAGCCGCTCATTGGTTCAGCGAGGCCGGCCGGCTCGCCTTTGCCGACCGCAATCTCTATCTCGGCGACCCCGCCTTCTTCGCCGTGCCGGTGCGCGGCCTGATCGACCGCGACTACATCCGCTCCCGCGCCGGCCTGATCAGCCCCGAGCGCTCGATGGGCAAGGCTCAAGCGGGCGATCCGCCCCATCGGCGTGCCGGATTGCTCGCACCCTCCGACGGGGTCGAGCATGGCACCAGCCACATTTCGGTCGTCGATGCGCAGGGCAACGCCGTCGCCATGACGACGACGATCGAGGGCGGATTCGGCTCCCACCTGATGACGAAGGCGGGCTTCCTGCTCAACAACGAGTTGACCGACTTCAACTTCGCGCCGGAAGAGGACGGCAAACCGGTCGCCAACCGGGTCGAGCCCGGCAAACGCCCGCGCTCCTCCATGGCACCGACCCTTGTCTTCGACGCCTTCGGGCGGCTTTACGCGGTGGCGGGCTCGCCCGGCGGCAGCCAGATCATCGAATTCGTCGCCAAAACGCTGGTCGCCCTGCTCGACTGGCGCATGGACCCGCAGCAAGCCGCGGATTTCGGCAATTTTGGCAGCCGCAACGGCCCGACCGAGCTTGAAGCGGGCACTGAGGTGGAAGGTTGGAAGGCCGCGCTCGAGGCCAAGGGTCACAAGGTCCAGCTCATGGAAATGACCTCCGGGACGCAGGTGATCGTCAAGACACCGGAAGGCTTCCTCGGTGGAGCCGACGGAAGGCGGGAGGGTGTCGCGATCGGGGACTGACCGGCTTCATCACGCTGTCATGTTGCGGGCGCGTCCCTCCCCGGCCAACCGGGAACCGCAACCATGCGCCATCTTGCCCTCGCTCTTCTGACTGCCGTCACGCTCGCCTTCTCGCCCGCTCAAGCCGAGGACGCTGCGCCGTTCACCACCGCCAAATCCGTCGACCTCCAGGCTTTCCTCAAGCCGCCGCCGGCCGATGATTCGGCACAGACCAAGGCCGAGCTCGGCGAGGTACTGACGCTCCAGGTCACCCGCACCTCGGAGATGGAAGCCAAGGCAAAGGCCGATGCCGAGGAGAATGTCTGGCGCTTCGCCGATGTAATGGGCCCGGCCTTCAAACCGGAAGCCTTGCCGGTCTTCTCGTCCTTCTTCGACCGCATCGTCGCGACAGAGGGCGCCGTCGTCGACCCGGCCAAGGATTCGTGGAAGCGCCCGCGCCCACACCAGCTCAGCCCCCTGGTCAAGCCGGCGGTGAAGATGTCCAACTCCGGCGCCTACCCTTCCGGCCACACCACGGTCGGCACGTTGATGGGCATCGTGCTGTCGAACATGGTGCCGGAGAAGCGCGCCGCGATCATGGATCGCGCCTGGTTCTACGGTGAGAACCGCATTATCGGCGGCATCCATTACCGCTCGGACATCGAAGCCGGCCGCATCGCCGGCTCGGTCATCGCCGCACGGATCATGGAACAACAGGATTTCCAGACCGAGTTCGCCGCCGCCAAGGCAGAACTCCGCAAGGTGCTCGGCCTCTGAAGATCAGCGCGTAACGGGGTCGGCCGGGCGTTTGTCGCCGCCGGCCCCGCGCCCCGCGATCAGCCAGTAGACGAACCCTGTCGCCGCGCCGACCAGGAACAGCCCGGAGATGATCTGCAGTTCGGCCGAGCTCGGCGCGCGCGCCAGCCGCAGCATCGCGAGCGGCAGAAGAGCCGCGAGCAGACCCGTCAACCCGCTCTGGAAGAGCCCGCTGCGCAACCGGAACAGTTCCGAGCCGACCGCGACCAGCACGACCGGCGCCACGATGATCGCGAATCCAAGCCGTCCGATCAGCGAGAAGGCCGCCTGGGCGGCGGGCGTCGGATCGACACCGCTCTCGGCCAGCCCGAAGACGATATCGAGCAGGCGCTCGATGCCGCCCCCGATCAGCAGCGCCACCGCCGGCGAGGCGACGCTGGCGGCGGTCAGAAAGAACAGCCCCGCACCCATGGCGACGAGGCAGGCGAAGGGAACGAGCAGCAGCCAGCGCAGTGCCAAACGGGCTACTCCGCCGCCACGGCCGGGGTTGCCCCGGCCTCTTCCTGCTCCAGCAGCAGCCGGGCTCGGGCGGAAAGCTTTTCCGTCTCGCTCTTGAGCTGCCCACAGGCGGCGAGGATGTCGCGCCCGCGCGGAGTTCGCACCGGCGAGGCGTATCCGGCGCGGAAAACGATCTCGGAGAAGCGTTCGATCCGCTCCCAGTCAGAGCATTCGTATTTCGTGCCGGGCCAGGGATTGAACGGGATCAGGTTGATCTTCGCCGGGATGCCCTTGAGGAGCCGCACCAGCTCGCGCGCCTCGGCATCCGAGTCGTTCACGCCCTTCAGCATGACGTACTCGAAGGTGATGCGTTTCGCGTTCGACAGGCCGGGATAGTTCCGGCAAGCCTCGAGCAGGTCCTTGATCGGATATTTCTTGTTGAGCGGTACCAGCTCGTTGCGCAGATCGTCGCGCACCGCATGCAGCGAGATCGCCAGCATCGTGCCCATCTCGTCGCCGAGCGGGCCAATCTGCGGCACCACGCCGGAGGTCGAGACGGTGATGCGCCGCCGCCCGAGCGAGAGGCCCTGGTCGTCGGAGATCACGTCGATGGCGTCGCGCACGCCATCGAAATTGTAGAGCGGCTCGCCCATCCCCATGAAGACGATATTTGAGACGAAGCGTCCGCCATCATTGGGAACGAAAGCGCCGTCCGGCGCCTTACGGTTCGGGAAATCGCCAAGCCGTTCGCGCGCGACCATCAGTTGCGCGACGATCTCCTCGGTCTTGAGGTTGCGCACCAGGCGCTGCGTACCGGTGTGACAGAAGGTGCAGGTCAAGGTGCAGCCGACCTGGCTGGAGACGCAGAGCGTGCCGCGATCGACCTCGGGGATGTAGACGCATTCGATCTCGGCGCCGCGGTCGCGCGGGCCGGCTGGCGGCATCCGGAGCAGCCATTTGCGCGTGCCGTCGGTCGAGACTTGCTCAGCCGTGACCTCGGGCAGGTCGAGCGAAAAACGCTCGGCGAGCTGAGCTCTCAGGCCCTTGCCGATGGTGGTCATCGCGTCGAAATCGCGCACACCGTAATGGTAGACCCAGTTCCAGAGCTGGCCGACGCGCATGCGCCGCTCCTTCTCGGGAACCCCGATCTCGGCCAGCGCCTCGGCCATGCCGGCGCGGGTGCGCCCGACTAGGGAGGGGCGCCGCAAAGCGATATCGGCCGCGGGGGCGGCCATTTCGGAAACGGGCACGGTCATCGGAGCTCTGTCGTCGCCGGCATTGGAAGGGCGGCTTTCGCCGGCTTCCTAGCACAATCGCGACAAAACCGGAAATCCCACCGCTGTCGGCAGGCTTGCGGCGGCGCGCCGCCCTACTTGCAGGCGTCCTCGGCCCGCTTCACGGCCTGTGTCATGCCCGAGAGCGAATATTTGTCGCTGGTCGCGTTGCCGCGCTTGGAGGTGGCCTTGATCTCAAGGCCGGAGCCGCGGCGCAGCGAATCGAGCATGCGCGGCTCTTCGGCGGGGTTCTTCAGCCACATGTTCTTGCCCTTCGCCACCAGGGCGAAGCGGTCATTGCCGATGATCGCCTGATGCTCGACGCCTTCCTTGACGTCGAAGTTCATGACGAAGCTGATCTCGTTGCGCACGCCTTCGCCCGGACGGTTGGAGACGAAGAGCAGCCCCTCGACATCCTTGAGATTGGCTGGCGAACGGCTTTCGGCCTTGGAAAGCGCATAGCAGACCTTCGAGCGGCCTTGCTGCGAGGAGAAGGCCTGCCACTTGCCGGCCGTCTCCAGGAGCATGGCCTGCCCCTGGCCGGAGCTGGCAGCCGGAGCCGCCGCAGCGGGCTTCGGCTTGGCCGGTGCGGCCTGCGCCGGCAACGTCACCAGGCCCAGCAACCCGGCCGTCAGGCCGAGCGCAGCTGCGAAGCGGAAAAAAGCGGCGTCGCGAAGGGAGAAGAAGGAGCTGATCATGGACCGCCATCAGTCACTAAAAATCTTAATACCGCGTTTACCACCCGTTCAGGGAGTGGACCGCGCGGGGCGGCGGCATAGAGTGTCACGATCCTGGCAAAAATGCGAATGAGCTTGGGGCACCAGGCTGTTACGTCGGCAAGCACGTGATGGCACGATCTCCCCTTCGGGAAAGCGGCGACGGAAAAGCGATGAAAGCCCTTCTCTGCGAACATCACGGCCCAGCCGAGGAACTGGTCATCCGGGACCTGCCGGAACCTGTGCCCGGCCCGGGTGAGGTCGTCGTCGCCGTCAGTGCCGCGGCGCTGAACTTTTTCGACACGCTGATCATCGAGAATCGCTACCAGACCAAGCCAGCCCTACCCTTCTCGCCCTCGGCCGAATGCGCCGGCACCATCGCCGCCGTCGGCGAGGGCGTCGCCGGCTGGCAGGTGGGCGAGCGCGTCGCAGCCTGGCTCGGCTTCGGCGCCGCGCGTGAAAAGGTCGCGGTCCCGGCCGAAGCACTGGTCCGGATCCCGGAGAAGCTTTCAGATGCGCAGGCCGCCGGCCTTTTCGTCACCTACGGCACGGCCATGCACGGGCTGATCCAACGCGCCGGGCTGAAGGCGGGAGAAACGCTCGCGATCCTCGGCGCTTCGGGCGGCGCGGGGCTTGCCGCTGTCGAGATCGGCGCCTTGCTCGGCGCTCACGTCATTGCCTGCGCCTCCTCGCCGGACAAGCTCGCACTCGCCCGCGAGCATGGGGCCCAGGAGGAGACCAACTATGGAACCGATGACATCCGTGCTGCGCTGAAGCGCATCACGGAGGGGCGCGGCGTCGACGTGCTCTACGATACGGTCGGCGGCGAGCTCGCCGAACCGGCCCTGCGCTCCATGGCCTGGGAGGGGCGTTACCTCGTTGTCGGCTTCGCCGGCGGCACCATTCCGAGGATCCCGCTCAATCTGCTGCTGCTGAAGGGCTGCGACATGCGCGGGGTATTCTGGGGCGAGTTCGTCGCCCGCGAACCGGCCGCGCACCGCCGCAACATGGAGCGCCTGCTGGAGTGGGCGGCCAGTGGGCATATCCGCGCCCATGTCCACGCTGCGATCCCTGTCGAGCGCTGGACGGAAGCCTATGCACTGATCGGCAACCGCCAAGCCAAAGGCAAGGTCGTGCTGACCTTCTGAATAGCCTCAGAGATCGGACAGCGCCGTTTTTGCGCGCTCGCGATGCTCGGGCTTGATCGAACCCGCCACCGCGGCGATGGCGGCTGCGATCACCGCCGCGTCGTCGGTGAAGCCAATCAGCGGCATGATGTCCGGGATTGCATCCATCGGCAGCACGAAATAGCCGAGCGCTGCGAGCAGCGTCAGCCGGACGCGCCGTGGCGTCGCTGGATCACGCGCGCAGAACCACGCCGCCAGCAGATCCTCGGCAAAGGGAATACGCTTCGCGACGCGCTTGAGCCGGGCCATGAAATCGGTCCCGAACTTCGCCTCGTCGCGCAGGCTCTTGCGGATCGCCTCCATCTCCTCGCGGCTGAAGCGGGCGCTGAACCCCTGGCTCATTCCTGTCTCATTCCTTTCGCGTCCGACGACGCGAATGATCCCGCGCCTCGTCCGGGCGCGCCATGTCGAAAGATGGCCCCGCCGCAATCCTGCACAAGGGGCCTGCCTGAAAACCCGCTTGGAGCGGCGGCGCGCGCCCTCTAAACCGGATCGACAATCAGGACGTCAGGGAAACGCGCCATGAAACTCGATTCCTCCCTTGCCGCCATCGTCACAGGCGGCGCATCCGGCCTCGGCGAGGCGACTGCACGCATGCTGGCGAGCCAGGGCGTCAAGGTCGCGCTGCTCGACCTCAACGCCGAGCGCGGCGAGGCGATCGCCAGGGACATCGGTGGCGTGTTCTGCGCCTGCGACGTCACCAGCGAGGCCTCCGTCGATGAAGCGCTGGCCAAGGCCCGGGCCGCCCATGGCATCGCCCGCATCATCGTCAACTGCGCGGGTATCGCCCCCGGTCGCCGCGTCGTCTCAAAGAAGCGCGACACGGGCGAATTGATCGCCCACGACACCGCGACCTTCGAGAAGGCCGTTGCGATCAACCTCGTCGGCACCTTTCGCATCATCGCCAAATCGGCTGCGGCACTGGCCGGGCTGGACCCGATCACGGCCGATGGCGGCCGCGGCGTCATCATCTGCACGGCGTCGGTCGCGGCCGAGGACGGCCAGATCGGCCAGGCGGCCTATGCGGCCTCCAAGGCTGGCGTCGCCGGCATGACGCTGCCGATCGCGCGCGATCTGGCCCAGCTCGGCATCCGTATCGTCACCATCATGCCCGGCCTGTTCGAGACGCCGATGTTCGCCGGCCTGCCCGAGGAGGCCAAGGCCTCGCTCGCCGTTTCGGTGCCGCACCCGTCGCGCCTCGGCAAGCCCGAGGAGTACGCCGCGCTCGCTCGCGGCATCATCGAGAACGACATGCTGAATGGCACCTCAATCCGCCTCGACGGCGCGATCCGGCTGGCGCCGAAATAGCGGATACCTCCGCATTGGCGGAGGTCTTTGCCGGGAGGCGATCGTGACGCCGATTCCCTTCGAGAAGCGCCACAAGGATGGCAGCCTGTGGGCGCGCGGCCAGACCCTGGACGACCTGCCCACCGGCTACTGGGAGTGGTTCCGCAAGGACGGAACCAAGCTGCGCTCCGGCCATTTCGAGAGGGGCGAGCAGGTTGGCGAATGGACCACCTATGATGCAGCGGGACGCATCTACAAGGTGACGCAGATGCGCCAGCCGGGCGATTGACGCATTCACGCCAAGGCCGTCACACGATGCGGTAGACTTCTCCGGCACTGCGATCCCGGTAGAGGTCCACCCGTTCGCCGTTCCAGTGATAGTCGAGATGTCGGCCCTGCACCGGATGGCTCGCAAGATCGGGATAGAAGAGCCCCGCGCACTCTCCGCCCGGGCAGCGCACGCTCGGGTAGACCACGCCCTCCGAATCCGCCGCGCGGAGTTTCTCGCCCAGCCGCTGGCTCTCCGCATAATCGACCGGATCGAGCAGCTCTGCCGCCTCGTCGCCCAACCCGCGCAGATCATGCAGCTCGGCCTCGATATCGAGCACGATCTCGCGGAATTGCGATGTCCACCCCGGCGGCTGCGCCGTCGCCAGCATGAAGCGGGCATGGTGATGCACCGTCTCCAGCAGCGCGACATCGAACCGATCGCCGATATAGAGCACGCCGAAGCTGCCATCGCTGAAGCGACTCGGCCGATCGACGCTGACATGGGTGAACGGCGCCATCAGCCAGCTCGCGCCCACCCCAGAGACACGTCTTTCGGGCGGAACGAGATCGAGATTGCCGATCGTTTCCATCAGGCGCGGATTGGTCTTCTGTTCGGCCGCTATCAGCAGCGGCCAGTCGGCCGGGTCGGCGATGTCCTCGAACAGGTCGATCGGCGGGAAGATGCTGCGGATGATCCGGACCGCCCCGCGCCACGCGATGCGCGTGATCGGCAGGCTCGCCGGATCGGTCACCAGGCGCCCCGCTCGGCATCAAGCAGGCGTCGCACCCGCATCAGGTCGGTCAGCTCGCCACCCAGCATGATGTCGAGCGCCGATTTGCCGCCGAATTCCCTGTTGGGGCACTTGATCCAGTCATAGCCGCGCTGCGGCTCGGTGAAGATCAGGCGCAGCGCCTTGTGGATGCCCATCAGGTTCGAGAGCCGGGCCTTGCCGTCGCGCGAGATCCGCCCCACGCCGCCGGCCTTCCAGCGCGCATAGGTCCGTGCCGGCAGGTCGATCAGCACCGCCGCTTCCTCGTCGGTGATCCGCCAGAGCCGGAACAGGTTGACGGCGGCGCGAAACATCGCAGCCGCCTCGTCATCGCTGATCGGATCGGGAACGAAATCACGCTGGGCCGTCTCGATGCGCAGCAGAGCGCTCATAGCATTGCTCTCCATTTGGCATAAAATGGAGATAATTTTGCCAAATGGCAAGAGGGAGCTTCTCGCCGCTATTCTTCGATCTTGGCCGGCTTGATCTCGTGCTTCAGGATCAGGGGTGTCTGCGCCAATGCGAACAGCATGGTCAGCGGCATCACGCCCCAGACTTTGAAGGCGACCCAGAAATCCTGGGTCTGGGTGCGCCAGACCACCTCGTTCAGCGCCGCCAGCACGAAGAAGAACAGGCCCCAGCGGAAGGTCAGCTTGCGCCAGCCCTCCTCGTCGAGCTGCAGCACCGTCTCCAGCACCAAGGAGAGCAGCGATCTCCCGAAGAACAGCCCGCCGAGCAGGACGCAGCCGAACAGCGTGTTCACGATGGTCGGCTTGACCTTGATGAAGAACGCGTCGTCCAGCGCCAGCGTCAGTCCGCCGAAGACCGTGACGACGATGGCGTTCACGATCGCCATGCGCGGCAGATAGCCCATCAGGACCCGCGACAAGGCCAGCGCCACCAGCGAGGCGACGATGAAGATGCCGGTGGCGACAAAGATGCGCCGGTCCTCGGCGACATGAAAGAGCCGGTCGCCGTAGGAGTTCGCGAAGAAGAAGATCGCGAGCGGCCCGAATTCCAGGGCGAGCTTGAGCAAGGGGCTGACGGCCTTGCCCTTCGCTGCCTCGACTGGAGCCTGCTGCGTCGTCTCGCTTGCGCCGTCGCTCACGCCACTTCTCCCAACCCGGCCACGGCGCGGGCAAAGTCGCGCGCCGAGAATGGCTCCAGATCCTCGACGCCCTCGCCGACGCCGATGAAATGCACCGGCAGGCCGAATTGCGCCGCCAGCGCCACCAGAATGCCGCCGCGCGCCGTACCGTCGAGCTTGGTCATGACAAGCCCGGTCACGCCCGCCGTTTCGCGGAAGGCCTCGACCTGGCTGATCGCGTTCTGTCCGACGGTGGCATCGAGCACGAGCAGCGCCGCATGCGGAGCGCTCGCATCCTGCTTGCGAATGACGCGCACGACCTTGGCAAGCTCGTCCATCAGCCCCTGCTTGTTCTGCAGCCGTCCGGCCGTGTCGACGAGCAGCACGTCGGTGCCATTGGCCTTGGCCTTCTGCAATGCTTCGAAAGCAAGGCCCGCCGCATCCGCGCCCTGCTGGCCGAAAACGACCTCGGCGCCGGTGCGCTCACCCCAGACGCGCAGCTGCTCTATGGCCGCGGCACGGAAGGTATCGCCGGCCGCCAGCATCACCGACTTGCCCTCGGCGCGGAACTTCGCCGCGAGCTTGCCGATCGTCGTGGTCTTGCCGGAGCCATTGACACCGACCATCAGGACCACGAACGGCTTTTTCGTGGCATCGATCGCCAGCGGATGGGCGACGGGCGTCAGGATCGTCTCGACCTCGCGCGCCAGGATCGCCTTCACCTCCGATGGATCGATCTGCTTGTCGTAGCGGCCCTCGCCGACCGCCTTGGCGATCCGCGCCGAGGTGGCCAGGCCTAGATCGGCCTGGATCAGGATGTCTTCCAGGTCTTCGAGCGTGCCGGCATCGAGCTTGCGCTTGGTGAAGAGGTCGGTGATGCCGGTCGTCAGCGCCGAGGAGGTGCGCGACAGCCCCTCCGTCAGCCGGCGCCACCAGCTCCGCTTCGGCTGTACGGGCGCGGGAGCAGGTTCTGGAATGACAGCAGGCTCGGGCTGCGGAGCGACGGCAACCTCGGGTTCCGGTTCCGGCTCCACAGGGAGCGGGGCGCTTTCGACTGAAGCGGGCAGCGCAAGCGGCTCCGGGGCCGGCGTCCCGACGACGGGAGCTTCTGGCTTGGCGGCCGGTGGAGCGACGCCCTCCTCGCCTTCCGGTTTCAGCTCTTCGACAGGCTCCGGCGCCTGTTCGACAACCGCCTCAGGGGTCTGTGCCGGCTTGGCCGCTTCCTCGTCACGTCCGAACAGCCTCGAAAAGAAGCCGCGTTTCTTCGGTTCGGTCTCGCTCATCGCCATCCTGTCTTCGGTTCGGCGGCTGTCTCGGGTTGCGCCGCCGGCCCGGCTTCGCTAGCGCAATGCCATGGCAAGGCCCGACCGACCAGAAAATTCGCTAGCGCCGGGGCAAATCGACGCCGATCTGCCGATGCCGCTGCTCTATCGCGACGCCATGATGCTCGTCATCGACAAGCCCGCAGGCTTGCCCGTCCATCGCGGCCCGCAGGCCAAGCGGCGCGAAGTACCTGTCCTGACCGATTATCTCGACGCGCTGCGTTTCGGCCTGCCGCGCCGGCCGGAACTGGCGCATCGCCTCGACAAGGACACCTCCGGCTGCCTCGTGCTCGGTCGCCATCCTCGCGCCATGGCCGAACTCAACCAGATGTTTCGTGACGGGCGCATCGACAAGACCTATTGGGCGATCGTGCAAGGCAGACCCGCGCAGGACGAGGGATTGATCGACCTGCCCTTGGCGCGGCGCTCGCCCGACCGCGGCTGGTGGATGAAGGTCGACCCGGCCGGCCTGCCCTCGCAGACGCGCTATCGCGTACTGGGCCGCGGGCAAGGCGAGGATGGGCCGCTCGCCTGGCTCGCCATGGAGCCGCTGACCGGCCGCACCCATCAGTTGCGGGTTCACTGCCAGGCATCCGGCTGGCCGATGCTCGGCGACGAGATCTATGGCGATGCCCCGCGCGATGGCGGGCCCGGTCTCCAGCTTCATGCCCGCGCGATCACCGTGCCGCTCTATCGCAACCGCGAGCCGATCCATGTCGAGTCGCCGCCGCCGCCGCATATGCTGGCAGCGCTCAAAGCTTGCGGCTGGAGTGGCTAGCTCGCAAGCGCGTCGATGGCCCGCGCCAGCTTCACATCCAGTTCCGTGAGGCCGCCGGCATCATGGGTCGCGAGCGTCACGTCCACCGTCCGGTAGACATTGGACCATTCCGGATGGTGATTCGCTGCCTCAGCCAACAGCGCCACCCGCGTCATCCAGCCGAAAGCCTCGCTGAAATCACGGAACACGAAGCGCTTGCTGATCGCCTCGCGACCTTGTGCGAGCTTCCAGCCGGTCAGAGTTGCCAGAGCTTCCGCCTGAGCCTCGGGGCTCAGCCGCTTGGGTCTCGTCATCGCCGCTGAACCTCCCTCGGCAGGCGATTGGGATAGGACGGGCCGAGCGGATAGGCAGCCTCCAGAACATAGGGGCCGCCACCGATCGAATCACGCGACGACATCAGCGCGACCCGGCGTGCAGTGAAGGTGATCGGCCGCACGATCGGATGCAGGCTGAGGAAATGCGCAAGCTCGACGGGAGTCGTGTCGCGCAGCCGCGCCAACGTGACATGCGGCACGAATTTGCGCCCCTCCGCCGGCAGGCCGATCCGGCGCATCTGCCGTTCGATGTCGGCCTGCAACTCGGTCAGGGCCTTGGACGGCGCCACGCGGGCAAAGAGCGCGCGCGGCTTGTCCCCACCGAAGGAGCCAAGCGCATCGAGCGTCACCTCGAAGGGATATGCGCCGATATCCGACAGCATGTGGTCGACATCGTTCGCCATGCGCCGATCGACATCGCCGAGAAAACGCAGCGTGACGTGGTAGTCGGGCGGGTCGATCCAGCGAGCGCCCGACACGCCGCCGCGATGCAGCGTCAGCTCGGATGCGACATCGGCGGGGATTTCCAGAGCGATGAACAGCCTCGGCATGATCGATTCCTGCCAAGCGATTGTGACTCTGGCGAGACGGTAGGCGCGAAGCCGGCTCAAGGGAACCGCTTTTCAACCGCACGATGCCCGGCATGCGCCGGGCATCGTCGGTCGCGGGCACGGTCAAGGGCAGGGATTGCCGACGAGCTGGTGGACTGCGTCAATTTTCGCCTCGATCTCCGGCGTCAGCTTCACGTCGATCGAAGCGATGTCGGTCTTGAGCTGCTCCATCGAGGTCGCGCCAATGATGTTGGCGGTGACGAAATCGCGCGAATTGACGAAGGCGAGCGCCATTTGCGCCGGGTCGAGCCCGGCTTCGTGCGCAATCGTCATGTAGCGCTTGATCGCGTCTTCGGTACCCGCACCCTCATAGCGCTGGCCGCGGTTGAACAGCGTCGTGCGCGCTCCCGCAGGCCGCGCCCCGTCGAGATACTTGCCGGTCAGATAACCCTGCGCGAGCGGCGAATAGGCGAGCAGCCCGACATCCTCGCGGATCGCGACCTCGGCCAGCGCCGTCTCGAAGGTGCGGTTCAGGAGGTTGTAGGCGTTCTGGATCGACTGGACTCGCGGGGTTCCGCGAGCCTCCGAATCGCCGATGAAGCGCATCGCGCCCCAGGCGCTCTCGTTCGAGAGGCCGAGATGGCGGATCTTGCCGGCTTTCACCAACTCGGCGAAGGCGTCGAGCTGCTCTGGAATCGAGGTTTCGTCGGCCGGCTTCTCATAGGCCGCGTGCGAAAACCGCGTCGGGTTGGAGCCCCAGGGCATCGGACGCTCGGGGAAATGGATCTGATAGAGGTCAATATAGTCGGTTTGCAGGCGCCCGAGGCTCTTGTCGACCGCTTCCATGATCTGCTTGCGGGTGAGGCGGGTCGGGCTCTGGTCGTCGCGGAACCAGGTGTTGCCACCGCGCCCGCAGACCTTCGAGGCCAGGATGATCTTGTCGCGGTTCTTGCGCGCCTTGAACCAGCTCCCGACGATCCGCTCGGTCGAACCCTGAGTCTCCGGCTTCGGCGGAATCGAATAGAGTTCTGCCGTGTCGAAGAAATTCACGCCCTGCTCGATGGCATAATCCATCTGGGCATGGCCCTCGGCCTCCGTGTTCTGCTCGCCCCAGGTCATGGTTCCGAGGCAGATCACCGAGACCTTGAGATCGGTGCGCCCGAGACGGCGATATTCCATGGGACAGCAACTCCGGAAGCGGTGCCGGCGGGCGGCATGGGAAAGGCTTGGGATTCGTCCTGCGGGTAACCGGAGACGGATCAGGATTTGGCGGGTAGCGTCGCGATGAAGCGCTCGACCGTCGGCAGGATGTTGCGGACGATGACCTTGACGCCATCGGCCGTGGGGTGGAGCCCATCCGCCTGGTTCAGCGCGCGGTCACCCGCGATACCCTCCAGGAAGAAGGGGTAAAGCACCAGACCATGCTTTTCGGCAAGCTCCGGATAGATCACATCGAAGCGCTTCGCATAATCCGTGCCGAGATTGCGCGGCGCGAACATGCCGGCCAGCATCACCGGGATCTTGCGCTCCTTGAACCGCGTGATCATCGCTTCCAGCGCCTGGCGAGTCTGGCTTGGATCGACGCCACGCAGAGCATCGTTCGCGCCAAGCTCAAGGATGACGCCATCGGTCCCGTCCGGCACCGACCAATCGAGCCGTTCGAGCCCGCCTTGCGTGGTGTCGCCGGATACGCCGGCATTCACGATTTCGACAGCGATGTGATTTTGCCGCAGGGCCTGCTCCAGAACGGCAGGGAAGGCGGCGCTCCCCGGCAGGTTGTAGCCGGCGGAGAGCGAATCGCCGAAGGCCACGAGCTTCAGCGTCTTTCCGGCCGGAACCGACGGGATTGCGGTCTGGGCGAGAGCCATCGGAGCGGCCACCATCAGGGCAAGGGCTATCAGCGCGAAAATCGCTGCAAAAGATTGGACAAGTCCGGAACCACGCCCATATCGGCGCAAGGTCCCGGCTGGGACGGGGATGGAGTGCGAAGTCAGGATCATGGCGTGATGAGCGAGAAGGCCGCCCCGGCGATCGAGTTGCAGGATGTGCACTTAAGTTTGGGGCGTGGACCTGCCCGCGTCCATATCCTGAAAGGTGTCTCGGTGTCGCTGGCCGATGGCGAGGCCTCGGGGCTCGTCGGCTCCTCCGGCTCCGGCAAGTCGACCCTGCTGATGACGATGGCGGGGTTGGAGCGCCCCGATTCCGGCCTTGTGAAAGTCGCCGGGCAGGATCTCGGCAAGCTCGACGAGGACGAGCTCGCCGTGTTCCGCGGGCGGCGCATCGGCATCGTCTTCCAGTCCTTCCACCTCGTGCCCACGATGACGGCACGCGAGAACGTGGCGCTGCCGCTCGAACTGGCCGGCAATCCCGCGGCCTTCGCCCGCGCCGAGACCGAGCTCCGCAATGTCGGGCTTGGCCATCGCATGGATCACTATCCGGCCCAGCTTTCGGGAGGCGAGCAGCAGCGCGTCGCCATCGCGCGCGCCGTCGCGCCCGATCCCGCGATCCTCGTTGCCGATGAACCGACCGGCAATCTCGACGAGACGACCGGCCGCTCGATCGTCGACCTGATCTTCGCGCTGAAGCGCGAGCGCGGCGCCACCCTTGTGCTGGTCACCCACGACCTCGCGCTCGCCGCGCTCTGCGACACCACGGTCCGTCTGCGTTCCGGCGTGATCGAAACGGAAGACGCGATGGCGGCGATCTGACGATGCACGCTCCGGTCAAGCCGCTCGACGGCCCGTCCACCCGCCCTGCTTTCGGCTTCGGTATCGCGCTCAGGCTGGCCCTGCGTGATTTGCGCGCCGGCCTGCGCGGCTTCGGTGTCTTCATCGCCTGCCTTGCGCTGGGCGTCATGACCATCGCCGCCGTCGCCTCCGCCTCGCGTGGCCTCACCGAGGGACTGGCGCGGGAGGGCAGGCGAATCCTCGGCGGTGACGCCTCCTTCAGCTTGATCCAGCGCGAGGCGACGCCGCCGGAGCTTGCCTTTCTGACGGCGCGCGGCACGGTCTCGACCATTGCCACCATGCGTGCCATGGCCAGCGCCGGCGAGAAGGGTGCCGCCCTCGTCGAAATCAAGGCGGTCGATAGCAACTATCCCAGCATCGGCGCGGTCGAGACCGACCCGCAACAGCCGATCGCCAGCCTGCTCGAGCAGCGTGACGGAGCCTACGGCGCGGTCGCCGACCCGATCCTGCTCGGCCGTCTCGACCTCAAGCCGGGCGATACCGTCACGGTCGGCAGCGCCAGGATCCAGCTTCGCGCCAACCTCGTCTCCGAACCCGACAAGATTGCCGCGGGCGTCGGCTTCGGGCCACGCCTGCTGATCTCGCAGGACGCCCTGCGTGCAACCGGCCTGATCCAGCCCGGCAGCCTGATCCGCTGGACCTACCGCCTCCAGCTCCCCGAGGTCGCATCGAGCGACGCCGATCTCGACAAGCTGATCGCAGATATCGGGACACAGCAGCACGACGCCGGCTGGGAGATCCGCTCCCGTGCCAATGCAGCGCCGAGCTTCCAGCGCAATCTCGAACGCTTCACCCAGTTCCTGACTCTGGTCGGCCTCACCGCTTTGCTGGTCGGCGGTGTCGGCGTCGCCAATGCCGTGCGCCGCTTCGTCGACGCCAAGAAGCTCGACTTCGCCACCATGAAGGCGGTCGGTGCCACCGGCGGCCGCGTCGTCGCGATCCACCTGACCGAGGTCATGCTGGTCGCAAGCCTCGGCACGGCGATCGGTCTCGTCCTCGGCGCGGCCGCGCCGTTCGCGCTCGGCGCCGTGCTGCAGAGCATCCTGCCGGTGCCCTTCGAGCCGACGCTGGCTCCGAGCGAACTTGCCGTCGCCGCGCTCTACGGCCTGCTGACAGCGCTGGTCTTCGCCGTCATCCCGCTCGGCCGTGCCCATGACGTGCCGGTCTCGGCGCTGTTCCGCGATCAGGTCGAGCCCGATCCCCGCCGTCCTCGCGCGATCTATCTCGTGCTCTGCCTGCTGGCGCTGGCCGGTCTCGTCGGCGTGGCGCTCGGCTTCGCCTATGACCGACGCATCGCGCTGATCTATATCGGCGTGATGTTCGGCGTGTTTCTGCTGCTGCGGGGGGTCTCGCTCGGGCTGATGGCCCTGGCCCGCCGGTTGCCGCGCCCGCGCAGCCCCGCACTCCGCATGGCGCTCGCCAACAGCCATCGCCCCGGCGCGCTGACGCCCTCGCTGGTGCTGTCGCTC
The DNA here is from genome assembly GCF_002220095.1 of Bosea sp. AS-1. Taxonomy (GTDB): domain Bacteria; phylum Pseudomonadota; class Alphaproteobacteria; order Rhizobiales; family Beijerinckiaceae; genus Allobosea. The sequence goes on along the minus strand of NZ_CP022372.1, from coordinate 234,245 downwards.
GGCCTCGGCGTTGCGCTGCTTTCGGCACTCGCCTTCATCGACGTCAGCCTGACGCGCCAGCTCACCGGCGCCCTGCCGGCCAAGGCGCCGAGCTTCTTCTTCCTCGATATTCCGAGCCGCGATTCCGCTCGCTTCGATGCCTTCCTCGCCCAGGAGCGGCCCGGAGCCAGCGTCGAGCGCGTGCCGATGATGCGCGGCCGCATCCTCCGGGTGAACGACACCCGTGCCGAGGACATCAAGGCGAGCGAACAATCCGCCTGGGTGCTCGATGGCGACCGCGGCATCACCTATGCCGCCACCGTTCCCGAGGGCTCGAAGGTCTCGGCCGGCGAATGGTGGCCGGCCGACTACAAGGGCGAGCCGCTCGTGTCCTTCGATGCGCAGAACGCCGCCGGCATCGGCCTCAAGATCGGCGACAGACTCACCGTCAACGTGCTTGGCCGCAGCGTCACCGCCCGCGTCGCCAATCTGCGCACCATCGACTGGCGCTCCTTCGGCATCAATTTCGTCATGGTGTTCTCGCCCAACACCTTCGCAGGCGCGCCGCATACCGACCTCGCCACCATCACGGCTGCGCCGAACGGCGACGGCGCTAGCGACCCCGCCCTGATGCGCCGGCTCGCGGCCGAGTTCCCTGCGGTCACCGCCGTCCGGGTCAAGGACGCGCTGGAGGCGGTCAACACCATCGTCGAGCAGCTCGCCACCGCGATCCGAGGCGCCTCCGGCCTCGCCATCACCGCGAGCCTGCTGGTCCTGGGCGGCGCCCTGGCCGCCGGGCAGAGGGCGCGGCTCTATGACGCGATGATCCTGAAAACCCTCGGGGCGACTCGCCGCTTCATACTTTCGTCGTACGCCTTTGAATACGCCGCCATCGGTCTCGTCGCCGCGCTGTTCGGCGTTGTCGCGGGTACAGCGGCTGGCTGGGGCGTCGTCACGCAAGTGATGCGCATCGATTTCGTCAGTGATCCGACAGGCGCTTTACTGGCTGCGACTGCCGCGATCGTGGTCACTGTCCTGTTCGGGCTTGTCGGTACGGTAAAAATACTATCGAAAGCGCCGGCTTCTCATCTCAGGAATTTATAATGACTATCTGCCATGCCGGCAGGATAGACATTAAAATCCTGTAATTCTGCATGAGCCGGCGGCCGAACTTCTATGGCTCGCCTGCCCTTAATCATGCCCGGCCCTTGTAAGAAGGCGAAAAGCGCCTCATATTCCCTTTATCGCGACGATTGTGCGCGAGGATGGCTGGCGCCCGCGCGCCTTCCGTCGTCCGAAACTACGTGAGGGGAAACTCGCTCGATGAGCAACTTCGACCGCAATGCTCCAGTCTGGGGTGCCGGCCGCGCACAGCAGACCAGCGCCGTCGAGATGGATCAGGGCCTGCGCTCGTTCATGCTCGGCGTCTACAACAACATGGTGATCGGCTTGGCGATCTCGGCGCTGTTCGCGCTGGGCGTCAACAAGATGGCCGTCACCGACCAGGCCAACGCCGTCGCGCGTATCGGCAACACCTATCTCACCTCGTTCGGCCAGCTGATGTACGGCACGCCGCTGATGTGGGTGTTCGCGCTCGCGCCGCTGGCCTTCATCTTCTTCTTCTCGTTCCGGATCGAGAAGATGTCCGCCTCGACGGCCCGCTCCATGTTCTTTGCCTTCGCGGCGGTCATGGGCGTGTCGATGTCGACGCTGCTGATCCGCTATACCGGCGCCTCGGTGGTGCAGGTGTTCCTGATCACGGCAGCCGCCTTCGGTGGCCTGAGCCTCTATGGCTACACGACCACCAAGTCGCTGTCGGCCATGGGTTCGTTCCTGATCATGGGTCTGATCGGCCTGATCCTGGCCTCGGTGGTGAACATCTTCCTCGCCTCGAGCGGGCTCGGCTTCGTCATCTCGCTGTTCGGCGTGCTGATCTTCGCCGGCCTGACCGCCTGGGACACCCAGAACCTGAAGCAGATGTACCTCTACTCGGACCTCAACCCCGAGGAGGCCGCGAAGCTCTCGGTCAACGGCGCCTTGTCGCTGTACCTGAACTTCGTCAACATGTTCCAGTTCCTGCTCTCCTTGCTCGGCAACCGCGAGTAAGACGAACCTGCTCCGTCGACGGAGCCGACATGCCCCGGCCGCAAGGCCGGGGCATTTGTTTTGGCACGGTCATTGCTCATTCTTTGGACATGACGACCGCCACGATCCGCCCGGCCACCCCCACCGATATCCCCGCCATTGCGACGATCTATGCCCAAGCCGTCCTTCATGGCACGGCCTCCTGGGAGCTCGATCCTCCCGACGAAGCCGAAATGCTCCGGCGCTTCGAGGCGATCCTTGCAGGCGGCTACCCCTATCTCCTTGCCGAACGGGGCGGTGCCGTCCTGGGTTACGCCTATGCCGGTGCCTATCGGCCCCGGCCGGCCTACCGGGCCACCGTCGAGAACTCGATTTATCTTGCGCCGGCGGCCCAAGGACTGGGGTTGGGTAGCCTGCTGCTCGACGCCTTGATGCAGGAATGTACCAAGCGTGGCTTCCGCCAGATGATCGCCGTGATCGGCGACGGCACCGGCGCCTCGGTCGGCTCGCGCCGCCTGCACGAGAAGGCGGGCTTTCGGCTGATCGGCGTCGCCGAAAGGGTCGGCTTCAAGCACGGCCGCTGGCTCGATCAGATGCTGATGCAGAAGGAACTGGGCGAAGGCGACCGCTCGCCGCCGGCCTTTTGAGCCGCGGCGTCAGCCTACGACGCTGAGCTTCTTGTCGAGGACCCGGAGCACGCGCGAAAGCTCGGAGCCGCGCTTCAGGATCAGCCCCGTCGCCGCCACCACGGAATAGGCGCCCTGCCGGCGCGCCAGCGCCGGATCCTTGACGATGCGATAGAGCGGCATTTCGGAGGAGCGGCGAAACACCGAGAACTGCGCCTTGTCCTTCAGGAAATCGATGGCGTAGTCGCGCCATTCGCCGGCCGCGACCATGCGGCCATAGAGGTTGAGCAATTCGGAAAGCTCACGGCGGTCGAAGGTGACGGCGCTGGGACGAACCGGCGCCGGAAAGCTCACCACGGCGCCGGAGGCCTGCGATTGCGGCGTGTCGCTTTCGCTCATGGCGCCTCCCCGCTTCGCTCGATGAAACCCGGATACGACATGCCGGTGATGATGCGCCCCCGATGCTGCGCTGGCAAGAGACGGGACGAAAGCGGCTCCTCACGGCTTCGTCGGAAATGCCGCAATTTCGCCGCCAACAGGACAAGGACCCGCCAAGTTGCACGGCTCAACTGCAACCGTTGCCTCGATGGCCCGGTCTTCTCGGACCCCGGCTTGTCAGCCCCCCAGCCCCCCGGAGTTCGGGTGGGACCGGGCCATTCGATCGAGGCCAACTAGCGGCTGGCGTCTTCGCCGGCCGTTTTTCTTTCGCAGCGAAAGCGTCGGCGGATCAACGGGCTTGCCGGTGATATTCGGCGTTCGGCCGCATATCGACGGCCGAGGCCATACGGTTCGACATGTTGTAGAAGGATGCGACGGCGCCGATGTCCCAGATGTCGCGTTCGCCGAACCCCGCCTCCCGCAGGGCCGTGCGATCCGCCTCGCCGATCAGGTGCGGCGTCTCGGTCAGCTTCACCGAAAAATCGAGCATGGCGCGATGCCGCTTCGATAGCTCCGCTGCCCGGTAATTCATCACCATGAGCTCGCCGAGGACGGAATCGCCCGAGAGCTGGCGCACCGCGGCGCCATGCGCGGTGAGGCAGTAATAGCAGCGATTGACGCTCGATACCGCGACCGCGATCATCTCACGCTCCAGCTTCGACAGCCCTGACGGCGCCAGCATCAGATCGTTGTAGAATGCGGCGAAGGCCGAAAGCTTGGCATCGTCGAACGCATAGGAGGAAAGCACGTTCGGAACGAAGCCGAGCTTCTCCTGGCACTTCTCGAAATAGGCCTGATTCTCCGGAGACAACGTCCCCGGCTTCAGTTCGAGCGCCATCACGGCCGGCGGGGCATCTTGCCGCACCGGCTCCTCGCCCACCTTTGGTTTGTCATGCTTCGTCGCCATGGTGCGTCCTGCTTTGTTCGGGGAACAGCATTTTTGCCGCTTTGTTGGGCAAGGCAAAGTTGAAAGGCCGTGCAGCCTATGTCATCGCTGCGGCAAAACAACGGGGGTTAGCATGGGCAAGCGGGTCACGAATGCTACGGTCGCGGCGGTTGCCGCCATTGAAGCCGCCACGGCCGGCCTGAAGGCCGCGATGCCCGCCGAGTTCCCCAAGCTGCTCTACGGCCGCTCCGTCGCCGAAGATCTCGAAGCCCTCCCACCGGAACTGCTCGCCCGTGCCGCCGCCGCGGCCTATGAGCACCTCATCGAGCCACGCAAGCCTGAAGCCATCAGCCTGCGCTTCCGTGACGACGCGTTCAGCGCGGACGGTCGCGAGCAGCAGATCACCATCCTCGAGGTGGTCAACGACAACAAACCGTTCCTGCTCGATTCGACCCTGGCGGAGTTGCAGGAGCAGGGTTACGAGCCGCGCCTCGTCGCCCATCCGATCCTGGCCGTCGCCCGCGATGCCAAGGGCAAGTTCGTCTCGCTCGCCGGTGAAGCTACCGGCCGTGCTCCGGAAGGCACCCGCCGCGAGAGCCTTCTTCACATCCATCTCGATCGCATCGACACGCCCGAGGCGCGCGAACAGCTCAAGCTCGCGCTGGAACGGGTCTATGCCGATGTCGGGCTGGCCGTCGACGACTGGGCGGCGATGCGCGGGCGCATCACCGAGGTCATTCAGGCCTATCGCGCCAATCCGCCGCCGCTGCCCGAGGACGAGATCGCCGAGGCGCTGCAATTCCTCGAATGGATCGCGGGCGACAACTTCACCCTGCTCGGCGTGCGCGCCTATCGCTTCCCCGGCGGCGATGTCGCTGCCGATCCGATCGAGGGGTCCGGCCTCGGCATCCTGCGTGACCCCGCGGTCAAGGTGCTGCGTCGCGGCCGCGAACTGGTGACCACCACGCCGGAGGTGCGCGCCTTCCTGGCCCGGCCGCTGGCGCTCATCATCACCAAGGCCAACGTCAAGAGCCGCGTCCACCGGCACGTCCATCTCGACTATGTCGGCGTCAAGCTGTTCACGCCGGACGGGCGGCTCGACGGCGAATTGCGCATCCTCGGCCTGTTGACCTCCAACGCCTATACCGGCTCGGCCCGGGTCATCCCCTATCTGCGCCTCAAGGTCGCGCGCGTCGCCAAGAACATCGGCTTCGACCCGGCGAGCTATTCCGGCCGCGCGCTCATGAACGTGCTCGACGCCTATCCGCGCGACGAGCTCTTCCAGATCGATGCCCCGACGCTGGAGCAGTTCGCCCTCGATATCCTGCAGCTCACCGAGCGGCCGCGGATCCGGGCACTTGCCCGCGTCGACGAGTTCGACCGCTTCGTTTCGATCCTCGTCTTCATCCCGAAGGACCGCTACGACACCACGGTGCGCCAGCGTGTCGGCGAGTTCCTGGCCCGGATCTACAACGGCCGCCTCTCGGCCGCCTACCCGGCCTATCCCGAAGGGCCTCTCTCCCGCACCCACTACATCATCGGCCGCGACGAGGGCAAAACCCCGAAGATCGACCGCGCGACCCTCGAGGCTGGCATCGGCGCGATCGTCCGCACCTGGAGTGACGGGCTCAAGGATGCGCTCGACCGCGAGAAATCGGGTCCGGCCGCCCGCGCACTGGCCGAGCGCTATGCCGCCGCCTTCGGCGCCGCCTACCGCGAGCGCTTCTCCGCCGACGACGCGTTGATCGATATCGAGATGCTGCAGCAGCTCTCGGCCGAGCGGCCGCGCGCGGTCAATCTCTACCGCCGCGAGGGCGACCCGGCGACGCGCGCCAATCTCAAGGTCTTCTCGCGCGGCGGCGCGATCTCGCTCTCCGCCCGCGTTCCACTCCTGGAAAACATGGGCTTCCGCGTCGTCAACGAGCGGACCTTCAACGTGATGCCGCAGGGCCAGGGCGGCGAGGGCAAGAACCTCCCCGTATGGCTGCACGACATGACGCTGGAGCGCGCCGACGACGGCGAGATCGATATCGAGCACCTCGACCCGACCATCGAAGCGGCGCTGATGGCGCAATTCCGGGGGTTGGCCGAATCCGACCGTTTCGACCAGCTCGTGCTCGCAGCCGGGCTCGCCTGGCGTGAGGCCGCGCTGCTGCGGGCTTTTGGCCGCTATCTCCGCCAGGTCGGCGCGCCCTATGCGCAGGGCTATATCGCCGATGCGCTGACGCGCCATTCCGGTATCGCCTCCGACCTCGTCGGCTATTTCACCGCCAAGTTCGATCCGCGCATCAAGCCGGAGGAGCGCGAGCAGCGCATGGCGCAGAAGCGCGCCGCGATCGAGGAAGCGCTCGACGCCGTCACCAGCCTGGACGAGGACCGCATCCTGCGGCGCCTCGTCAATCTGGTCGACGCGGCGCTGCGCACCAATTTCTTCCAGATCGGTCCGGACGGCCTGCCGCGCGAAACCATCACCTTCAAGTTCGACTGCGCCCAGGTCGACGGCCTGCCGCTGCCGCGCCCGCTCTACGAGATCTTCGTCTATTCGCCGCGTGTCGAGGGCATCCATCTGCGCTTCGGCAAGGTCGCGCGCGGCGGCCTGCGCTGGTCCGACCGGCCGCAGGATTTCCGCACCGAGGTGCTCGGCCTCGTCAAGGCGCAACAGGTCAAGAACGCGGTCATCGTCCCGGTCGGCGCCAAGGGCGGCTTCGTTCCCAAGCAGCTGCCGCCGGCCTCCGACCGCGCCGCCTGGCTGGCCGAAGGCACCGAGAGCTACCGCATCTTCATCCGCAACCTGCTCGAGCTCACCGACAATCTCGATGGTGAGACCCTCGTGCCGCCGCCGGACACGGTGCGCCATGATGGCGACGACCCCTATCTCGTCGTTGCCGCCGACAAGGGCACTGCGACCTTCTCCGACACCGCCAACGCGATCTCGCTGGAGAAGCACCACTGGCTCGGCGACGCCTTCGCGTCGGGCGGCTCGCAAGGCTACGACCACAAGGGCATGGGCATCACCGCCCGCGGCGCCTGGGAGGCGGTGAAGCGTCACTTCCGCGAGGTCGATGTCGATATCCAGACCACGCCCTTCACCGTCGCCGGCGTCGGCGACATGTCGGGCGACGTCTTCGGCAACGGCATGCTGCTCTCGCCAGCGATCAAGCTCGTCGCCGCCTTCGACCATCGCGACATCTTCCTCGATCCCGATCCCGATCCGACGAAGTCGCTGGCCGAGCGTCAGCGCCTCTTCGCCCTGCCGCGCTCGTCCTGGGGCGACTACGACAAGAGCCTGATCTCGAAGGGTGGCGGCATCTTCTCGCGCCAGGCCAAGAGCATCCCGCTTTCAGCGGAAATCCGTGCCCTGCTCGATATCGACAAGAAGGAGGTCTCGCCGCCCGAACTGATGACCGCGATCCTGAAAGCGCGTGTCGATCTGCTCTGGTTCGGCGGCATCGGGACCTATATCCGTGCCGCCGACGAGAGCGATGCTCAGGTCGGCGACCGCGCCAACGACGCGATCCGCATTGCCGGCAACGACGTCCGCGCCCGCGTCATCGGCGAGGGCGCCAATCTCGGCGTGACCCAGCGCGGGCGCATCGAGGCGGCGCGCAAGGGTGTCAAGCTCAACACCGACGCCATCGACAACTCGGCCGGCGTCAACACCTCCGACGTCGAGGTCAACATCAAGATCGCGTTGGCCGGCCTGGTGAAGGATGGCCGCCTCAAGGAGGACAAGCGCAACGAGCTGCTTGCGGCGATGACCGACGAGGTAGGCCTGCTCGTCCTGCGCAACAACTATCTCCAGACACTGGCGCTCTCGCTCACCGAGGCCAAGGGCGTCGCGGCGACGCCGGGACTGCGCTTCCTGATGCAGACACTTGAGCAGGAGGGTCGGCTCGACCGCGGCGTCGAATTCCTGCCGAGCGACGCCCAGCTTGCCGAACGCGAGAAGCGTGGCGAGGGACTGACGCGACCGGAGCTCGCCGTGTTGCTGGCCTATGCCAAGCTCGCGCTGCACGACGCGCTGCTCGAATCGTCGGTGCCGGACGACCCCTACCTCGCGACCGAGCTCGTCCGCTATTTCCCGAAGGCTCTACGTGACGCCTATCCCGAGGCGATTGCCAGCCACAGGTTGCGCCGCGAGATCGTCGCGACCCAGCTTGCCAATGCCATCGTCAATCGCGGCGGCCCGGCGCTGGTGCCGGTGCTGGCCGCGCTGACCCGCTCGGAGGTCCCGGCCATCGCCGCCGCCTATGCGGTCGCACGCGATTCCTTCGACCTCATCGGCCTCAACAGCGAGATCGACGCGCTCGACGCGACGATACCCGGCAAGACTCAGCTCGGGCTCTACGCTGCCGCACAGGAGCTCGTCATTGACCGCATGGGCTGGTTCCTGCGCCGCGGTGCGGCCAAGCCAGGCACGATCGAGCAGACCATCGCGCATTATGCCAAGGGTGTCGCCGATCTCTCGGCCGAGCTCAACGCATTGCTGCCGGAAACGGCTGCCCAGGCGCGGCTCGCCCGCATCGCGGTGCTGACCTCGGAGGGCGTGCCGGAAGCGCTCGCGACCCGCGTCGCCAGCCTGCCGTCGCTCGCTGAAGCGACTGACATCGTCGACATCGCCGAGCGCAGCAAGCGCCACATCGGCGACGTCGCCCGAATCCACTTCGGGGTCGATGCCTTCTTCGGTCTCGCCAGCCTCAAGGCGGCTGCCGCGGCGGTGCCGGCGACGGACGACTACGAGCGCCTGGCCCGGGAAAGGGCGCTGGAGACGCTGGACGACGCCCATGCGCAGATCACGCAGGAGATCGCCGCTTCGGACGCCGGCAAAGGCTCGCTCGAAAGCTGGCTGGCTGAACGCGGTAGCGATGCCGAGCGCATCCGCAGCACGGTCAACGCCATCGCGGCCTCCGGCCTGACCCTGCCGAAGCTGATGGTCGCGGCCGGCATGCTGGCCGACCTGCCGCGCAAGAACTGAAGGAACCCCTATGACGAACGAGACCGACACCGCCACGCGCATCGACCCGAAGCTGCTCGAGATCCTGGTCTGCCCTCTGACCAAGAGCACGCTGGAGTATGACGCGGCAAAGCAGGAGCTGATCAGCCGGGCCGCCAAGCTCGCCTATCCGATCCGCGACGGCATCCCGATCATGCTGCCGGAAGAGGCACGGCCGCTGGAGGACTGAAGCGAAAGCCGTTTGTAGGCGCCGCGCTACGGCGTCCCTAGAATCTTGAGATGCGTTTGCCGATGTTCGTCTTGCTCGGGTCAAGCCCGACCATGACGGCAGGATGCTAAAGCGTTTCGCCCCTGAGCAGACGCGGCGGGGCGCCGGCGACACCGGCCGCTTCGCGGATGAAGAAGCGCTTCAGCCCAGGCAGCCGGTCGACCATTCCCAATCCGAGGTCGCGGGCCAGCCTGAGCGGCGTCGCATCGTTCGAGAACAGCCGGTTGAGCCCGTCCGTTACCGCGCCCATGGCGACGGTATCGAAGCGGCGGGCCTTCTCGTAGCCCTCCAGCACGTCGAGCGCACCGGGGTCGAGCCCGAGCCGGGCCGCATCGACGATCGCCTCCGCCAATGCCGCAACGTCTTTCAGGCCGAGATTGAGCCCCTGCCCCGCGATCGGGTGGATGAGGTGGGCGGCATCGCCGAGCAGTGCGAAGCGGTAGTCGACGAAGCGCCGCGCCACGCCGAAGCCCAGCGGGTGCGCGCTCACCGGACTTTCCAGGGCGATCTCGCCAAGCTCGAGCCCGAAGCGCGCCTCGATCTCGGTCAGAATGTCCTCTGCGTCCAGCGAGAGCAGGGGCTCGACGTTCTCGGTCCGCTCCGTCCAGACGATCGAGGAGCGGTGGCCGAGCCTGCCGCCATCCGCCAGAGGCAGGATCGCAAAGGGGCCCGCGGGCAGAAAATGCTCGACGGCGCGGCCATGATGAGGCCGTTCATGCCCGATTGTCGCGACGATGCCCGACTGCCGGTACCCCCAACCGACCCAGCCGATACCCGCCTGATCGCGCAGCTTCGAGCGAGCACCATCGGCCGCGACGAGCAGCGCAGCGCGCTCGCGCACGCCATCCGCGAAGACGACCTCGACATCCTCGTCCTCGACACGGAAACGGCGGACGCCGACCGGCCGCAGCTCGACCCCGGCCAGTTGGCAGGCCGCCTTCAGCTCGACCACGAGCGCACCGTTCTCGACCATATGGGCGAAGGGCTGGCCGGGCTCGACCTCGCCGTCGAAGGTCAGGAAGATTGGCCGGACCGCGTCGTTGGTCCGGCTGTCGGAGATGACCATTTCCGTCATAGCCTGCGCCTTGTCGGAAACCGCATCCCAGACACCGAGCGTCTCAAGCATGGCGCGAGCCCCGGCGGCCACCGCATAGGCACGGTTGTCGGCCTTCGGCACCGCGTTCACCGTCGGATCGGCGAGGACGATCGAGAAAGCCGCCCCGAGAGCCTGTTTCAACGCGAGCGCCAGGCTCAGGCCGGCGATGCCGCCGCCGGCAATGACGATGCGCGTGCTTCCATCCGGCGCAATGGCCATCATACTTCTCCCCGGCGAGCCGCTTGACGAGGCTGAACGCCTCGGTGCTGATGCAGGCGAAACTCGGCTGTTCCTCTGCGGGCCGCCGCTGCCAACGTCAACCCGACCGCGATAGGGCCCATGTCACAGCAGATCAGCGCTTCCCTGACAGCGATCCTCGATCTCGAGCGGCTTGAAAGCAATCTGTTCCGGGGTCGCAGCCCTAAATCGACCTGGCCGCGTGTCTTTGGCGGTCAGGTGATCGCGCAATCGCTCTATGCCGCGTGCAAGACTGTCGAGGGCCGCCAGCCGCATTCCCTGCACGCCTATTTCCTTCTGCCGGGCGATCCGGAGCAACCGATCGTCTATGAGGTTGACCGTTTGCGCGACGGTCGCTCCTTCACCACAAGGCGCGTGCTCGCCATCCAGAAGGGCGAGGCGATCTTCGCCATGTCGGCTTCGTTCCAGGTCGACGAGCCGGGCTACGAGCACCAGATGCCGATGCCGAAGGTGCCGATGCCCGAGGAACTGCCGGACAGGGAGGAGATGGCCAGTAGCATCCTGCCGCACATGCCGGACGCAGTGCAGGCCTATTACCAGCGCAAGCGGCCGATCGAGATTCGCCCGGTCGAGCTTGAGCGCTATCGCACCGGCGGCAAGATGGAACCGAAGTTCAACGTCTGGATCCGGGCGATGGAACCGCTCCCGGACGAGCCCGCCCTCCACCGGAGCGTGCTCGCCTATGCCTCTGACCTGATGCTGCTCGATTCCAGCCTCATCGCCCATGGCACCACTGTCTTCGACCAGAAGATCCAGGGTGCCAGCCTCGACCACGCCCTTTGGTTCCACCGCCCCTTCCGCGCCGATGACTGGCTGCTCTACGCGCAGGACAGCCCCTCGACCTCGGGCGCACGCGGCTTTTCGCGCGGGCTGGTTTTCGACCGACAGGGCAATCTCGTCGCCTCGGTGGCGCAGGAGGGGCTGATCCGCCCGCGACCCGATCGCGCCTGAGCCGGTCGAGCGCCTGCGCGCGCCGCAGGCGATTGCCTAGGATTTAGGCACTCATCTCGGCACTTTGCCGGAATCGCGCCCCGTTTCGCCTCGGCTTACCGCTTCGCGGCCGGCGGAACGCTTTGGCACGTCCCTTGAATTGCATGGTGCGACGCACTGCAAACCGCAGGGCGCGCGAGATGCAATGCGTTCGCCGGGGCTGACGGCCGACGCCGAGAAGGGGACTTCCCGCACATGAAAATCGTGATGGCGATCATCAAGCCCTTCAAGCTGGAGGAGGTGCGCGATGCGCTCACCGCCATCGGCGTGCACGGGCTCACCGTGACGGAAGTGAAGGGCTACGGCCGGCAGAAGGGCCATACCGAGATCTACCGCGGCGCCGAATACGCCGTGAGCTTCCTGCCGAAGATCAAGATCGAGGTGGCGGTCGGCAACGACCTCGTCGACCGCGTCGTCGAGGCAATCACCACCACCGCCCGCACCGGCCAGATCGGCGACGGCAAGATCTTCGTGTTCGCGATCGAGAAGGCCGTGCGGATCCGCACCGGCGAGACCGACGCCGACGCCCTCTGAGCATCCGACCCTCCAGGAGTTTCAAACCATGAATTTCAGGACTTTCCTGCGGGCCGGAGCGACCGGCCTCGCGTTCGCCGCGCTCGGCGCCGGCGTAGCCTTCGCCCAGACGGCAGCGCCCGAGGCGCCGGCGGCGGCCGCCGCCGTGCCCAACAAGGGCGATACCGCCTGGATGCTGGTGTCCTCGCTCCTCGTTCTCTTCATGACGCTGCCGGGGCTGGCGCTGTTCTACGGTGGTCTCGCCCGCTCGAAGAACATGCTCTCCGTGATGAGCCAGATCACCGCCACGGCGATTATCATGTGCCTGATCTGGGTGATCTACGGCTACAGCCTGGCCTTCACCAGCGGCGGCTCCCTCACCAGCTTCGTCGGCTCCTTCTCGAAAGCCTTCCTCGCCGGCGTGACCAATGACTCGACCTCCGACACCTTCACCAAGGGCGTCGTGATCCCCGAATACGTCTTCATCTGCTTCCAGATGACCTTCGCGATGATCACGCCCGCACTCATCGTCGGCGGCCTCGTCGAGCGCATGAAGTTCTCGGCGCTGGTGCTGTTCGTCGTGCTCTGGGGCAGCTTCGTCTATTTCCCGATCGCCCACATGGTCTGGTTCTCCGAAGGCTATCTCTTCACCCTCGGCGCGCTCGATTTCGCTGGCGGCACCGTCGTGCATATCAATGCCGGTATCGCGGCCCTGGTCGGCGCGCTCTTGCTCGGCAAGCGCATCGGCTACGGCAAGGAGCTGATGACGCCCCACTCGCTGACCATGACCTTCATCGGCACCGCCGTGCTCTGGGTCGGCTGGTTCGGCTTCAACGCCGGCTCGAACCTCGAGGCGACCGCCGGCGCGGCGCTCGCCATGATCAACACCTTCGTCGCAACAGCGGGCGCCGGCCTCGGCTGGCTCTTCATCGAATGGGTGGTCAAGGGCAAGCCTTCGCTGCTGGGCATGCTCTCGGGCATCGTTGCCGGCCTCGTCGCCATCACCCCGGCCGCCGGACTCGTCGGGCCGATGGGAGCGATCGTGCTCGGCATCGTCGCCGGCATCGTCTGCTTCTTCTTCTGCACCACGGTGAAGAACGCGCTCGGCTACGATGATTCGCTCGACGTCTTCGGCGTCCACGGCGTCGGCGGCATCATCGGTTCGATCGGCACCGGCATCTTCGTCTCGCCGGCTTTGGGCGGCGTCGGCGTCGCCGACTACGCGATGGGCGCTCAGGTCTGGAAGCAGTTCGTCGCCGTCGCGATCGCCGTGCTCTGGAGCGGTATTGGCTCCTTCATCCTCTACAAGATCGTCGACGTTGTCGTCGGATTGCGTGTCACCTCCGATCAGGAGCGCGAGGGCCTCGACATCGCCGAGCATGGCGAGCGCGCCTACAACATCTGATCATCTGCTGGACGATTCACGTGAAACCACGACCCCGGCGGGAAACCGCCGGGGTTTTTCATGATCCAGCCGTCTCAGGCAGGCTCGTTCACGACGATCTCAAGAACCTCGACACCCTCCGGCAACGCGATCAGAAAGTCCGCATCGCGCGGCAGATGGTGAATCTTGCGGGGATCGGACCCAGCGAAGCGCGACATCGCCTCGATGCTCTCCCAATACGAGATCACCACGAACTCGCTCTCCTCCGGCCGGTCCTGACGAAACATCTGCACGCCGAGAGCCTTCTGCCGCAGCAGTGCCACCCCCTCGCTCTCTTGATAGACGGCGTAGGCATCCGCCTTGTCGCGCCGGGTCCGCCCGCGCCAGATCCGGGCGATGGATGCTTGCTTGGCTGCCATGGCCGCCTCCTCGTCCTGCAACGGCATTGATTTGCCAATATCGACAGCGAGAATGCTCGCGCATCATCATGACGGCCGACGGCAGCAATCCTGCTCGGCGGCTTCAAGGTTAAGCGAGCCTTAACCACAGCTTCCTAACCTGATGGAGATATGGCCGGCATGAGGCGGCCCAAAGCCCGGAATACGACCCGAAGCCGCATGCGCACCATCCGCCGCTCCCGATCGCTCATGGACCGCCTGCCCGATCCGGTGCGGGAGTTCCTGTCGCGCCGCGCCTCCGAGCTGATCGGGCTCGGGCTGCTCGCGCTGATGGTCGTCGTCGCGCTCGCCCTTGCGAGCTGGTCGGTCGACGATCCGAGCCTCAACAACGCCACCAACGGCGCCGTGCGCAACTGGCTCGGCCGACCGGGTGCGATGATCGCCGATCTGCTGATGCAGCTCGTCGGCCTCGGCGTCATCGCCCTGCTCTTTCCGCCGATGATCTGGGCGCTGCGGCTGATTCGCTTCCATCTCTTCGACCGCGGCGCGCTCAAGCTCGGCCTCTGGGTCATCGGCATCGCCGCGGCCGCCGCCGTCGCCAGCGCGCTGCCAGCCACGCCGCGCTGGCCCCTGCCGACCGGCATGGGCGGCGTTGTCGGCGACGGCCTGCTCTTCGGCACGCGCAACATCGCCGGAATCGCGGGCGGTGCGGTCGCGAGCCTCGTCGGTTTCCTCTATGCCGGCATCGCAATTCTTGCCGTCACCGCCGCTGCCGGCTTCGGCTTCGTCCATGACGAGGATCCGGTCCTCGATGACGAAACCGATGACGGCCTGTCCGACGGCGAGGAGCGTGGCGATGAAGAGCCCGGCATCGCCGTGATCCTCATCGGCTGGCTTGCCCATGGCGCGATGGCGCTGCGCGCCGCGATCCTGCGCCGCCTGCCGCACCCGCCCGAGCCCGCCGTCGACACCGGCCCGACACCACAGGCGAACGCCGGTCGCGTCCGCCGCGAACCGCAATTCGGCGCCGGGCCGGCACCGCGCCAGTCCCTGCCGAATTTCGATCCCGAACCACTGCCCGGCGCGCGCGCTCCCGCGGCTCGTGATTTCGACGACGATCCACCCTTCGACATCGACGATGCGCAGGACCTGCGCGACCTCAATGCACCCCGCGTAACGGCGCCCGCTCCCGCGCCCAAGCCGGGCAAGCGCATGCAGCGCGAGGCCCAGCCCTCCTTCCTCGACCGCGATTCCTTCGAATTGCCGCCGCTGACTTATCTGGCCGAGCCGAAGAAGATCGCCGCCAATGCCCTCTCGACCGACGCTTTGGAACAGAACGCCACGCTGCTCGAAGGCGTGCTCGAGGATTTCGGCGTGCGCGGCGAGATCACGCAGGTCCGGCCCGGCCCTGTTGTGACGCTGTACGAGCTGGAGCCAGCTCCGGGGACGAAGTCGTCGCGTGTGATTTCGCTGGCGGACGACATCGCGCGTTCGATGAGCGCGGTGTCGGCGCGGGTCGCGGTGGTGCAGGGCAAGAACGCCATCGGCATCGAGCTGCCCAACAGCAAGCGCGAGACCGTCTTCCTGCGCGAGCTCCTCGCCAGCCAGGATTTCGAGGCGACCAAGCACAAGCTCGCCCTCTGCCTCGGCAAGACCATCGGCGGCGAGCCGGTGATCGCGGATCTGGCGCGTATGCCCCACCTGCTCGTGGCGGGCACCACCGGCTCGGGCAAGTCCGTCGCGATCAACACCATGATCCTGTCGATCCTCTACCGGCTCAAGCCGGAGCAGTGCCGCCTGATCATGGTCGATCCCAAGATGCTGGAGCTCTCCGTCTATGACGGCATCCCGCATCTGCTCACCCCCGTCGTCACCGATCCGAAGAAGGCGGTCGTCGCCCTGAAATGGGCGGTGCGCGAGATGGAGGAGCGCTACAAGAAGATGTCGAAGCTCTCGGTGCGCAACATCGACGGCTTCAACGCCAGGGTCGGCGAGGCCAAGGCCGCCGGCGAGATCATCACCCGCACGGTCCAGACAGGCTTCGACAAGCACAGCGGCGAGGCGATCTACGAGGAGGAGGTCATGGACCTCGAGCCTCTGCCCTATATCGTCGTCATCGTCGACGAGATGGCCGATCTGATGATGGTCGCCGGCAAGGAGATCGAGGGTACGATCCAGCGGCTCGCCCAGATGGCCCGTGCCGCCGGCATCCACGTCGTGCTGGCCACCCAAAGGCCCTCGGTCGACGTCATCACCGGCACGATCAAGGCGAACTTCCCGACCCGGATCTCCTTCCAGGTCACGAGCAAGATCGACTCGCGCACGATCCTCGGCGAGATGGGTGCCGAGCAGCTCTTGGGCCAGGGCGACATGCTCTACATGGCCGGCGGCGGCCGCATCACCCGCGTGCACGGCCCCTTCGTCTCGGACAACGAGGTCGAGAAGGTCGTCGCCCATCTCAAGACGCAAGGGCGGCCGCAATATCTCGACGCCGTCACCTCCGAGGAAGAGGAGGGCGAGGAGGGCGAGGACGGCGCCGTCTTCGACAAGACCGGCATGGGTTCCGTCGACTCCGACGACCCCTACGAGCAGGCCGTCGCCGTCGTGCTGCGCGACAAGAAGGCCTCGACCTCCTACATCCAGCGACGCCTCCAGATCGGCTACAACCGCGCCGCATCCATCATGGAGCGCATGGAGAACGAGGGCATCGTCGGTCCCGCCAACCACGCCGGTAAACGCGAAATCCTCGTCGAAACCCAAGGTCACGGCGACGACGAATAGCCGCAGCACCGTGCGGGAGGACTTGCGCTAGCGGATGCCGGTCCTCAAATTGCCATCACGTTGCTGCAACCTCGGCAGTATGGAAAGCGTTGAGACCGGGAGAAGCGGTCCCTCGCTGCGGCCGGAGCCGCCACGCATCATGTCGGCATGAGGGTCGCCGCAGGACAGGGAGTGGAGCAGGTTTGCTCATGAAAGTGATCCCGATCCTTCGGGTTTCGGTCCTGACAGTAGCGCTGGGCTACGGCACCGTGTCGGCGCAGGCGCAGCCGTTGCAGTTGCAGCCGCCGAAGCCCGCCGCGGCCAAGCCTGCCGCCGCCAAGCCGCGTCCGATCCCGCTTCCGCCGATCCGTCCTGCCGATCTCGGCCAGTCGCGCACCGCCTCGAACGACGCTCCGGCAGCGGAGGCTGCCAGCCCCGTCGTCGCGACGACGGCGGCTCCAGCCACGACAACAGCGAAGCCTGAGGCGGCCAAGCCGGCCCCCGCCCCGGCCAAGACGAAGCTGCCGCCACCGGCGACACAGGAAGAAGCGATCGAGCGGCTCAACGCCTATCTCAACAGCTTCACCACGCTGCAGGGCAATTTCATCCAGTTCGCCAACAACGGGAAGCGCCTGGAAGGCCGTGTCTACATCCAGCGCCCCGGCAAGATGCGCTTCGAATACGAGCCACCCGCGACGACCGAGGTCATCGCCGACGGCACCTCCGTCGCCGTGCGCGACAAGCGCCTGGGCACGCAGGACGTCTATTCGATCGGCCAGACGCCTCTGAAATTCCTGGTGCGCGAGAAGATGGACTTGAGCCGTGAAGGCACCATCACCAGCGCCAGCGTCGATGGCGACATTCTCTCCGTCCGGATCGAGGATCGCTCGACGCTCGGCGGCACCTCGAAGATCACGCTGAAATTCGATCTCGTCGCCAACGAGTTGCGGCAATGGGTGGTGATCGACCCGCAAGGCTACGAGACCGCGGTCTCGCTCTACAATCTCAGCCTTCAGCGCCGGGCCGACCCCAAGAATTTCGTGATCGATTACCAGCGCACCCTCTGAGCTCTCAAAGGCAAGCCCCGAAACGGCTTGCCTTTTGCCGTCTGACGACCCAGTTTCCGGCCTCCCTCTTTGCCGGAATCTTCGCGTGCAACTCACCGTCACGAGCTGGAACATCAATTCCGTCCGCCTGCGCATCGGCATGGTCGGCGAGTTCCTCACCCGCCACGCGCCCGACGTTCTTTGCCTTCAGGAGACCAAGACGCCGGACGAGCAGTTCCCGGCCAAGGACTTCCATCGGCTCGGCTATGTGCACCAGGCCTTCATCGGCCAGAAGGGCTATAACGGCGTCGCCATCGTCTCGAAGCTGCCCTTCAGCGAGAAGGAGGCGATGTCGATGTGCGGCCGCAACGACGCCCGGCACATGACGGTGACGCTCGACAAGGCAGCCGGTGCGGCCGCCGGTGTCGCCATCCATAATTTCTACATCCCGGCCGGCGGCGATATCCCGGACCCCGCCAAAAACGACAAATTCGCCCATAAGCTCGCTTTCCTCGACGAGCTCGGAGCCTGGGGCGTGACCAAGAAGCCGACCGACCGGCCGGCGATCCTGCTCGGTGATCTCAACATCGCGCCGCTGGAGCATGACGTCTGGAGCCACAAGCAGCTCCTCGATGTGGTCAGCCACACGCCGATCGAGACGACGACGCTGGAGAAACTGCGCAGCGAGCTCGGCTGGACCGACGCTGCGCGCACACTCAAGCCCGAGCCCGAAAAGCTCTATTCCTGGTGGAGTTATCGCGCGCAGGACTGGGAAGCCTCCAATCGCGGCCGCCGGCTCGACCACATCTGGCTCTCGGACGCGCTGAAGCCGGCCTTGCGCGACCTCACCTTCCTGCGCGAAGCGCGCGGCTGGGAACGCCCTTCGGATCACGTCCCGGTTACGGTGACGCTGGAGCTCTGACGCCAACCTCCGCAGAGGGCAGGCGGGGCCAAGCCCATGTGTCGGCAGCGCCCCGGCCATGTTGCACCGCACCGCCCGGCTCGACCGTCTTCATGATATAGCGCGCAGCGCTCGGCCGCCGGTCGGGCCTTCGCAAGACCGAGCCGTTGCAGCGCCCCCTTTCGACATCGCTATCCCTGCGCGACGCGCTGCTGACCCTGGCCGTGATGGTGGTCTGGGGCACGAATTTCGTCGTCATCCGCATCGGCGTCGAGCATTTTCCGCCGCTGCTCTTTGCCTGCCTGCGCTTCACCTTCGCGCTGTTGCCGATGGTCTTCTTCCTCAAGCGGCCGGACGTGCCCTGGAGCAAGCTTGCCGCCTATGGCTTCCTGATCGGTGCAGGCCAATTCGGGCTGCTGTTCATCGCCATCAAAGGCTTCATCACGCCGGGCCTCGCCTCTCTCGTGGTGCAGTCGCAATCCTTCTTCACGATCCTGCTCGCCGCGGCGATCACCCGTGAACGCGTCCAGCCTTTCCAGATCGCCGGCCTCCTGCTCGCCGCTGCCGGCATCGTCGTGATTCTCTGGCACACCGACGGCACGACGACCCCGCTCGGGGTCATCCTGATCCTCGGCGCCGCAATTTGCTGGGCCGGCGGCAATATCGTGGCGCGCAGCACCCCCAATGTCGACATGCTGGCCTATGTCGTCTGGACGAGCCTCTTTGCCGTGCCGCCACTTTTCGCCCTGTCCTGGTGCATCGAAGGTTGGTCAGCAATCCAAGGCGGCCTCATCGGCGCGCCCATCGTGGCCTGGGCCGCCGCGATCTGGCAGGCTGTGGGCAACGTCATGTTCGGCTTTGCCCTGTGGGGCTGGCTGCTCTCGCGCTACACGGCCGCCACGGTGGCGCCAACGTCCCTGCTCGTTCCGGTCTTCGGCATGGGCGCCGCCGCGATCTGGCTGGGCGAGCCTTTACCTGGCTGGAAGTTCCTGGCGGCAGGCCTCGTCCTGGCGGGGCTCTGCGTCAACATCCTGTGGCCGAAATTCGCCGCCATCCGCGCCGCTCGGCACCCGCCAGCCGCCTGACCCGGCGTCGTCCGCTACTTGCGATCGATCGCGCCAAGCGCCGCCTGCACCGCGGACAGCTCTCCGACGAAACCCCGTAGTCGGTCTCCGATCGCCTCGACGATCGCCTCCGCCGAATTCGGCGATTCGCCGAGAACGCGGCGCATCACGCTGCGCGGCAACCGCATGATCTGCGTCGGCTCACGGGCGATGGCCGTGACCTGCCGGGGCACCGAGGTGAACAGGGCGAGCTCGCCGATCATTGCTCCGGGACCGACGATCTCGCTGGCGGGCTGGCCATCCTCCTGCGCCGTCAGCGCCACCGCTCCGGAAACGACAAGCACGGCGCCGTCGGACGGCTCGCCGGCGCGAAACAGCACGTCGCCGGCCCGCAGGATGCGGCTTTCGGCAGCGAAAGCCAGCAACCGCAGTGCATCGCGTTCCATCAGGCTCAGCAGCGGCTGCCGGGCCAGCAAGGCCATGTCGTCGTCGAGAGCCATCCGTCAGGGATTCAGCCGGTAGCCGCCGGCATCGGTCACGAGGAGACGGGCATTGCCGGGATCGGGCTCGATCTTCTGGCGCAGCCGGTAGATGTGGGTTTCGAGGGTATGCGTGGTCACCTGGCTGTTATAGCCCCAAACCTCCTGCAGCAGCACCTCGCGCGCGATCGGCTTGCGGCCGGCGCGATAGAGGAAGCGCAGGATCGCCGTTTCCTTCTCGGTCAGCTTGGTCTTCGAGCCCTTCTCGCTGACGAGCAGCTTGGAGCCCGGGTGGAATGTGTAGGGGCCAACCTGAAAAATGGCATCCTCGCTCGCCTCGTACTGGCGCAGATGCGCCCGGATGCGCGCCAGCAGCACGGCGAATTTGAACGGCTTCACCACATAGTCGTTGGCACCGGCCTCGAGCCCCAGCACCGTGTCTGCGTCCGAGCTTTGCGCCGTGAGCATCACGACCGGGCTCTTGAAGCCGTTCTTGCGCATCAGCTTCACGGCCTCGCGCCCATCCATGTCGGGCAGCCCGACATCCATGACCACGAGGTCGATCCGCTCGTTCTGCGCAGCCTTGATCGCTTCCGTCGCGTTGCCCGCCGTCGACAGCCGGAACTCGTCATAGAGCGCCAGCTGTTCCGCGAGGGCGTCGCGAAGGGTCTGGTCGTCATCGACCAGGAGAATATGATGGACGACGGACATGGGCTGTTCGCTCGAACGCAAAGAGTAGGGCAACATGGGCCGCCCGAGTCGTCATCGCAAGTCACGCATTCTGGAATCCCCGTGAGAAACCGTGAAATGACTGCCGGGCGCCCCGGCTTCCGCCCGCGCAACCTCTCGTCGCTGCGGGTTTTCGCTTCAGTGCACGATCGCCGAAAGGGTTTCCTCGTCGCGGGCAACGCGGTCTTTCCCTGCGCGCTCGGCCGCTCCGGCATTCGCACCGACAAACGCGAGGGCGACGGCGGCACCCCGCGAACCGAGCTGCCGCTGCGCGGCGTCTTCTACCGGGCTGACCGCCTCGCCCGGCCACGCACCCTGCTGCCTCTGAAGCGAATTGGACCGCGCGATGCCTGGTGCGACGACCAGAAGGACCGCCGCTACAATCGCCTGATCGACCGCCCGCCGGGCGAAGCCGAGGAACGGCTCCAACGCGAGGATCACCTCTACGACATCATCGTCGAGCTCGGCTGGAACGACCGGCCGGTGATTCGCGGGCGTGGCAGCGCGATCTTCTGGCATCTTGCCCGCCCGGGCTTCACGCCGACCGCCGGCTGCGTGGCGGTCGAGGCGCACGTCTTCGCCAAGGTGCTGCCACGGCTGGCCCGTCATTGCCGCATTCTGGTCAGCTAGTCCGAATCCGGCTAGAAGCGAGGGCGAGCACCGTCTCGACCATCCTCTCGGAAACGGCGAACGCATTCGGGCACCGTCCCGGGCCGTCAAGCCGCTCCCAGCCTGAGAACTTGCGATGATTGATTCGGTCTCTTCCGGCCTCCGCTTCGGGCGGATCGCCACCATGCTGCCTGTTGCCGACATGGCCCGCGCCTGCGACTTCTATATCGGTGCCCTCGGCTTCCGGAAAACCTTCGAGAACGGCAATCCCGTTGGCTTCATGATCCTGAAGCGCGACGCGGCCGAGCTGCACCTGACGCTTCAGCCCAGCCATAAGGCGGCAGCATTCAACGTCGCCCACATGATGGTCGAGGACATCGAGGCCATCCACGCCATCGTTCGCGAGCGCGGCCTGCGCATCGTCAAGGGCCTGCGCGACAAGGACTATGGGCTACGCGCCTTCGTCTTCGAAGATCCCGATGGCAACCGCATCGATGTCGGCGAACCGCTGAGAGCCTAGCCGCGCTCCCCGAAGATGGCGCTGCCGACGCGCACATGCGTGGCGCCGAGCTGGATCGCCGCTTCGTAATCGGCGCTCATGCCCATCGACAGGCCCTTGAGCCCGTTGCGAGCGGCGATCTTGGCGAGCAGCCCGAAATGCGGGGAGGGCGGCTCGTCCGCCGGCGGAATGCACATCAGACCTTCGATCGCGAGACCGTGAACCTCGCGGCAGCGCGCGAGAAAGGCGTCCGTATCGCCGGGCAGGATGCCGCCCTTCTGCGGCTCCTCGCCGGTATTGACCTGCACGAACAGCCGTGGAGCCCTGCCGGCCCGCGCGATCTCGCGTGCCAGCTCCTTGGCCAGACTTTCGCGGTCGAGAGACTCGATGACGTCGAACAGCGCGACGGCTTCGCGCGCCTTGTTCGACTGCAGCGGCCCGATCATGTGCAGCTCGGCCTCTGGAAAGCGCTCCTTCAGCGCCGGCCACTTCGCCTTGGCCTCCTGGACATAGTTTTCGCCGAACACCCGCTGGCCTGCTTCGAGCGCCTCGAGGATCTGCTCGGCCGGCTTCGTCTTGGACACGGCGACCAACGTAACGCTCTCCGGCTTGCGCCCGAAATCGCGCGCCGCACGCGTGACCGAGGCCCGAATCGCCTCCAGACGCGTAACCGTATCGCTCATATCGCAGCCCTTCATGTCCAGCGTGCCGTTGACCCCGTGCGCGCAATGGTGTCCTAGAACAGGATGTGGAAAACCTCATCCGGTTTTTCGCAACGGACCCCTGCGCCGGCCGCTTCCCGCACCGGCGGATCCCGCAAGAATGCCCGTAGAGTGATTGCTCGCTGACATGGCCGTCGAACGTTACAACCCCAAGGAATCCGAGCCGAAATGGCGCAGCGTCTGGGAGGAGCGCAAGCTCTTCGAGACGAGGAACGACGACACGCGGCCGAGCTACTATGTCCTCGAGATGTTCCCCTACCCGTCGGGGCGCATCCATATGGGCCATGTCCGCAACTACGCGATGGGCGACGTGGTCGCGCGCTACAAGCGCGCCAAGGGCTTCTCGGTGCTGCATCCGATGGGCTGGGACGCCTTCGGCCTGCCGGCAGAGAATGCCGCCAAGCAGAAGAAGGTGCATCCGCGCGACTGGACCTATGAGAACATCGCGACGATGCGCAAGCAGCTCAAGTCGATGGGCCTGTCGCTCGACTGGAGCCGCGAGCTCGCCACCTGCGATCCGAGCTACTACCGCCACCAGCAGAAGATGTTCCTGGACTTCCTCAAGGCCGGGCTGGTCGACCGCAAGACCGCCAAGGTCAACTGGGACCCGGTCGACGAGACCGTGCTGGCCAATGAGCAGGTCATCGACGGCCGCGGCTGGCGCTCCGGCGCGCCGGTCGAGATCCGCGAATTGACCCAGTGGTTCTTCAAGATCACCGAATACGGCCAGGAGCTGAACGATGCGCTCGACGGCCTGACCCGCTGGCCCGACAAGGTTCGGCTGATGCAGAAGAACTGGATCGGTCGCTCGGAGGGCCTGCTGGTTCGTTTCGCCCTCGAATCGAATGCAGTCGGCCAGGATGAGGTGGAGGTCTACACCACGCGGCCGGATACGCTGTTCGGTGCGAAATTCGTCGCCGTCGCTCCCGATCACCCGATCGCCAAGGCCCTCGCCGCCAATAATTCGGAGCTGCAGTCCTTCATCGAGGAATGCAAGCGCACCGGCACGGCGCAGGAAGCCATCGACAAGGCCGAGAAGCTCGGCTTCGACACCGGTCTGCGCGCGGTCCATCCGCTCGATCCGAACTGGACTCTGCCGGTCTATGTCGCGAATTTCGTGCTGATGGAATACGGCACCGGCGCCATCTTCGGCTGCCCGGCGCATGACCAGCGCGACCTCGACTTCGTCAACAAGTATGGCCTGGGCAATACCCCGGTCGTCGCGCCGGAAGGTACTGATCCGGCGGGCTTCGTCATCACCGACACCGCCTATGACGGCGACGGTCGCATGATCAATTCCCGCTTTCTCGACGGTATGACCATCGCCGAGGCCAAGGAGGAGGTCGCCCGCCGCCTCGAGAGCGAGACCCGCGGCAATCGCCCGGTCGCCCAGCGCAAAGTCAACTTCCGGCTGCGCGACTGGGGCATCTCGCGCCAGCGCTACTGGGGTTGCCCGATCCCGATCATCCACTGTTCCGCCTGCGGAACGGTGCCGGTGCCGGATACCGACCTGCCAGTGAAGCTGCCCGACGACGTCTCCTTCGACAAGCCGGGCAATCCGCTCGACCATCATCCGACCTGGAAGCACGTCGCTTGCCCGCAATGCGGCGCGCCGGCCCGCCGTGAGACGGACACGATGGACACGTTCGTGGATTCGTCCTGGTACTTCGCCCGCTTCACTGACCCGTGGCGGACCGAGAGCCCGACCGACCGCAAGGCCGTCGATCGCTTCCTGCCGGTCGACCAATATATCGGCGGCGTCGAGCACGCGATCCTTCACCTGCTCTATTCGCGCTTCTTCACCCGCGCGATGAAGAAGACCGGCCATGCCGGGCTCGATGAGCCCTTCGCCGGCCTCTTCACCCAAGGCATGGTGGTGCACGAGACCTACCGCGCCGCAAATGGCGACTGGGTCGAGCCTGGCAATGTCCGGATCGAGGTCGTCGGTAACGACCGCCGCGGTTTTGACGTCGAGACCGGCGCCCCGATCGAGATCGGCGCGATCGAGAAGATGTCGAAGTCCAAGAAGAACGTCGTGGACCCCGACGACATCATCGCCTCCTACGGCGCCGACACGGCGCGCTGGTTCATGCTGTCCGATTCGCCACCGGATCGCGACGTGATCTGGACCGACGAAGGCGTGCAGGGCGCCGCCCGCTTCGTCCAGCGCCTCTGGCGCATGATCGGCGAGATTGCGGAGCGCTCGGATGGGAAGGTCGGGAAGCCTGCCGAATTCGGCGAGGCGGCCCTCGCGCTGCGCAAGGCGAGCCACCGCGCGCTCGATGCGGTCGGCGCCGATATCGAGCGCCTCGCCTTCAACCGCTGCGTCGCGCATATCTACACGCTGACCAACGCCATCGGCAAAGCGCTCGACGCCGCGGCCGAGAAGCCGGAGCTCGATGCCGACATGGCCTTCGCGCTCCATGAGGCCGCCACGATCGTCACCCAGCTTGTGGCTCCGATGATGCCTCATCTGGCCGAGGAATGCTGGCACGCGCTCGGTCAGCCGGGTCTGGTCGGCGAAGCCTCCTGGCCGGTGGCCGAAGCTGCCTTGCTGAAGGACGACGCGATCACGCTGCCCGTCCAGCTCAACGGCAAGAAGCGGGCGGAGGTGACTGTGCCGGCCGATGCCGATACGGTGGCGGTCGAAGCGGTGGTGCGTGCCCATGAAGCGGTGCAGCGCGCTCTGGAAGGGCGTCCCATCCGCAAGGTGATCGTGGTTCCGGGGAGAATCGTGAATGTCGTCGTCTGAGACCGCGGCGCGGATCATCCGGCCGAGCCGCCGCAGCCTCTCGCTGGTTGCCGCACTCGGTCTGGCCGCGCTGGCTGGAGGCTGCTTCCGGCCGCTCTATGCGGACTCGACGGCGAGCACGGTTGGCGGCAGCGTCAAGACGGCTCTCCGCAGCATCGAGTTTCCCGAGATCAAGGGCCTGATGGGCCATTACCTGCGCAACGAGCTGGTCTTCGAGTTCGACGGCGGCAATGAGCCGGACGCGCAGAAGACGCTGAAATTTGACGCCGCGCTCACCGAATCGATCGAGGTCATCACCGTCGACTACGCCAACGGCCGCGCCGATTCGGCGATTCTCGTCGCGACCGCGACATGGAAGGTGGTGCGCAACGGCAGCGGTGAAGTCGTCTCCTCCGGTACCAGTTCCGTCCGCGAACCCTATGAGCGGTCCTCCCAGCGCTTCGCGACGGTCCGCGCCGCCCGCGACGCCCAGATTCGGGCCGCGAAGAACCTGGCCAGCCTGATTCGCGGGCAGATCGCAGCCGATCTCACCTCCTGATCCGCCATGGTCGCGATCAAGGCGCATGAAGCCGACCGAACGCTCGCGCGCCTCGATCCGGCCTGGCGCCTCATCCTGTTCTATGGGCCCGATACCGGGCTGGTCTCGGAGCGAGCCGGCAATCTCGCCCGCAAAAGCGTCGACGATCCCAATGACGCGTTCCAGCTCATCCGCATGGATGGCGACACTCTTGCTGCCGATCCGTTGAAGTTGGTCGACGAAGCCAACACGATCGGCCTGTTCGGCGGCCGTCGCGCCATTCGCGTTTCATCCACCTCGAAGCCGCTGCTCGCCGCCGTCGAGCCTCTGCTCGCAACGCCCTCTCAGGACGCCCTCGTCATCCTCGAAGCGGGCGATCTTCAGCGCAGCAACCCCCTGCGCACCGCCTGCGAGAAGGCCCGGAGCGCATTGGCAGTGCCCTGTTACGGCGATGCAGCCCGCGATCTCGGTTCGATCATCGACGAAATGGTGCGTGCTGCCGGCAAATCCATCGACCGCACCGCCCGCGATCACCTCGCGGGGCTGCTGGGCGGCGATCGTCAGACCTCTCGACGCGAGATCGAGAAGCTTCTGCTCTATCTCGGGGCCGACCCCGCTGTGACGGAAACACACATCGATGCTGTGGTCGGCGATACGGCACAACGCGAACAGGCGATGCTGGTCGATGCCGTCTTTGCCGGAAAGTTGCCGGTTCTCGACCTGGCGCAAGCCAAGCTCGCCAGTGAGGGGCTCGACCCCGGCGTGATGCTCGGCGCCGTTCTGCGCCAGGCTCTGTCCCTGCTCAAGGCCCGGCAGGCGGTGGAGGCCGGCCGAGGGGTCAAGGACGTCGTCGGCACGATGCGCCTGCCCTACCCCCGCATTGCCACCACCGAGGCCGCGCTCAACGCCTGGAACACGGCCAAGCTGACCGAAGCCATCTCCTTGCTCGGCAACGCCGTCCTCGCCACCCGCCAGAACAGCGAAACGGGCCGCGCGACCGCGACCCGTGTGTTATGGACCCTGGCCCGCCTCGCTCGCAGCAGCCGGGCCGATTGATCCGCGCTGGTCAGGCTTTCAGCCGGCGGCAGAGCGCGTCGAGCTGCTCCAGGGTCTTGTAGGAGATCTTGACCTCGCCGGCGCCATTCGGGCGGTGTGAGATCACGACAGACAATCCCAGAGCCTCTTCCAGCGCCTTTTCCAACGCGCGAGTGTCCGGATCCTTCTCGGCTCTCGGCTTGGCCGCGACGGCGCTTTTCGTTTCGCCTCGGGTCTCTTCCTGCACGACGCGCTCGATGTCGCGCACGCTCAGCCCTTCCGCGACGATCTTTTTCGCCATCAGTTCCGGGTCCGAAACAGACAGCAGAGCCCGGGCATGACCGGCTGAAACCGCACCTTCGCTCACCATCTTGCGGACCGGCTCGGGCAGCTTCGACAGGCGCAAGGTATTGGCGACATGGCTGCGGCTCTTGCCGATGACGCGCGCCAGATCGTTCTGGGTGTAATTGAACTCGGCGATCAGCCGCTCGTAGCCAGCCGCTTCCTCAATCGCGTTCAGGTCCGTGCGCTGGACGTTCTCGACAATGGCGATTTCGAGAGCTTGACGATCATCGGCTTCGACCAGGATCACCGGCACGTCATGAAGTTCGGCGCGCTGCGCCGCCCGCCAGCGTCGTTCGCCAGCGATGATCTCGTACGCATCGATCATACCGGCGATCGAACGCACGATGATCGGTTGCAGAATGCCGCGCTCACGGATCGAAGCCGTCAGATCGTCGAGGTCCTCCTCCGCGAAGCTGCGGCGCGGGTTACGAGCGCTCGGCCGCAGGAACTCGACCGGCACCCGGCGCTGGCCGCGCGCGCGCTCGATCGCTCCGATTTCCTCGCCGACATCACCGATCAGCGCCGCCAGACCGCGGCCAAGGCGGGAACGCCCCTGTTCTTCGGCCATCGCCATCCTCGTCAACCTCTGCTTTTTCTTCGACTAGGCCGCGGCGCGCAAAGCACGCTCACGCTTGATCACTTCCGAAGCCAGCCGCAAATAGGCTTGTGATCCCGAGCAGCGCAGATCGTAGAGCAGCGCCGGCTTTCCATAGGACGGAGCTTCGGAAATTCGCACATTCCGCGGGATAACAGTCTCATAGACCTTATCACCTAGGAAACTTTTCACATCTGCCATGACCTGGCCGGACAGGTTGTTGCGCGGGTCGAACATCGTCAGCACGACGCCCTGGATGATCAGCCGCGGATTAAGACCGGCACGCACCTGCTCGACGGTCTTGAGAAGCTGGCTCAAACCTTCAAGCGCAAAAAACTCGCACTGCAGCGGTACCAGCACCGCATCGGCCGCCGTCATCGCATTGATGGTGATCAGGCTGAGCGAAGGCGGGCAATCGATCAGGACATAGGTCAGATCCTGGCAGCGCTGGTCATAGATCAGCTCGTCGATCGCGTTCTTCAGCCGGTGTGCGCGATCTTTCGACGAGGCGATCTCCAATTCCACGCCGAGCAGATCGAGCGTCGAAGGCGCCAGCGACAACCCCGGCACCGCCGTCGGCTGCAAGGCCTGCCCCAGGCCGACATCACCGCAGAGCACGTCATAGGTCGAAGATTTGCGGCTGCGCCGGTCGACGCCCAGGCCCGTCGAGGCATTGCCCTGCGGATCGAGATCAACGATCAGCACTTTCTCGCCAATGGCGGCGAGGGCGGTGCCAAGATTGATGGCGGTCGTTGTCTTGCCGACGCCGCCCTTCTGATTTGCGAGCGCAATCACGCGCGGGCGGCGCGGCGTGGTCACGGATATGACGTCTGTCATGGATCGGCTCGTCTCTCGGCCGAGCGGATCATCAGGATTCGCGCGGCGTCGTCAGTCACGGAAGAAACGGTTGTTGCCTGAATCTTCCAATATCTGGCCGAGTCGGTCAATTCCGTATCTAGATGTTGTCCCTTGGGAAAGAGGCCCAGCGTGCCCGTTCTCAACAGCTCTTCGCACCAGTCGAGCAATTGAGTCAGCGGCGCGAGCGCCCGGGCCGTCACGACATCGACTTTCCCGGTGAAGTTTCCGACCACATCCTCGATCCGCGCCGGATGGACCTTGACGCGCGCACCGGTGACCCGCGCCGCATGGCGCAGGAAGGCGCATTTGCGGGCATTGCTCTCGACGAGATCGATTTGGCCGACGCCGCGCTCGGCCAGGCAGATGCCGATGACCAGCCCAGGAAAACCGCCACCAGAGCCGAGATCGAGCCAGCGCTCGCGCTCCGAGGCAAGGTTGAAGAGCTGGAGGGAATCGGCGATGTGGCGCGTCCAGACATCGGCCAGCGTGGTCGAGGAGACGAGGTTTTTGGCGGCCTGCCAGCGTTCAAGCTCCGCCACCAGCGTTGCGAGCCGCTCCTCTGTTTCACGTGAAACAGGCGTCAAGCGCAAAGCGCGTTGACGATCAGTTTTATCAACAATCACGTTGCGCCTGTGGATAAGCTCGCTGCACGGCTCCTGCGAGCATGGGCCGCCAGCAAGGTCAAAGCGGCGGGCGTCATGCCCTCGATCTTCCCCGCCTCCGCTAGGTCAGCCGGCCGGGTCGCCGCAAGCTTCGCCTTCAGTTCGTTCGAGAGCCCCGAGATCGCATCGAGATCGAGATCCTCGGGCACTTTCAGCGCTTGGTCGCGACGGTAAGCCTGAATCTCCACCGCCTGCCGGTCAAGATAGACCGCATAGACCGCATCTGCCGTTACCCGGCTCACCACGGAATCGGGATAAGCGTTGAGCTGCGGCCAGATCGCGGCAAGCTGGGCAAAAGAGACGTCCGGATAGGATAGAATCTGGTAGGCACTGCGCCGCAGGCCATCGCGGTTGAGCTGCAAGCCACCGGCCTCCGCCTGCTGTGGTGTCAACTGCAACGACTGGAGTTCCGCGCGCAAATGCTCGATCTCGCGATTGCGCGCCTCGAACGCGGCGAGGCGCTTCGCGCCGACAACGCCCAATTCGCTCCCCAGCGCTGTCAACCGTTCATCGGCATTGTCGACTCGCAGCGACAAGCGAAACTCGGCCCGCGATGTAAACATTCGATACGGTTCCGTAACGCCATGCGCGACAAGGTCGTCGACGAGCACGCCAATATAGGACCGTGCCCGGTCGAACACCGCTGCATCCGCCCCGCTGGCCGTCCGCGCCGCATTCATTCCTGCAAGAAGGCCTTGGGCTCCGGCCTCTTCGTAACCGGTCGTGCCATTGATCTGACCTGCCAGGAAAAGTCCTCCGATCGCCCGGGTTTCGAGCGTATTGCGCAGCGCCCGCGGATCAACGAAGTCGTATTCGATCGCATAGCCGGGTCGCAACATGACCGCCCGTTCCAGACCCGGAATGGTCTTGAGCAGCTCACGTTGCACGTCTTCGGGAAGCGACGTCGAAATGCCGTTCGGGTAGACCGTGTCGTCGTCGAGGCCTTCCGGCTCGAGAAAGATCTGATGACCGTCGCGATCGCCGAAGCGGCCGACCTTGTCCTCGATCGACGGGCAGTAGCGCGGGCCGCGACCCTCGATCTGCCCTGAAAACATCGGTGCGCGATGGAGGTTGGCGCGGATCAACTCGTGACTTTCCAAAGTGGTCCGAGTGATACCGCAGGAGATCTGCGGGTTGTCGATGCGTCCGGTCAGCGCCGAGAAAGGCTCCGGTGGCTCATCGCCGGGCTGCATTTCCAGCGCTGCCCAGTCGATGGTGCGTCCATCGAGCCGGGGAGGGGTTCCGGTCTTGAGCCGGCCGAGCGGAAAAGCATGGCGTTCCAGCGTTGCCGACAGGCCGACGGATGGGGCCTCGCCAACCCGGCCCGCCGGAATCTTGGTTTCCCCAATATGAATCAGACCGCGCAAAAACGTACCGGTCGTCAGCACGACCGTTCCGGTAGCGAATCGGCGCCCATCAGCGAGCAGAACAGCAGTCACGCGCCCCGCTTCGATCGCGATATCGAAAGCGTCCCCGGCGATGATGTCGAGATTCGGCTGCTCGGCCAGAAGGTTCTGAACCGCCAGCCGGTAGAGTTTGCGATCCGCCTGCGCGCGGGGGCCGCGCACGGCAGGGCCCTTGCGGCGATTGAGCATGCGGAACTGGATGCCGCCGCGATCGGCCGCAAGTGCCATGATCCCGTCCAGCGCATCGATCTCGCGGACCAGGTGACCTTTGCCCAGCCCACCGATCGCCGGGTTGCAGGACATGACGCCGATCGTCTCGGGCTTGTGCGTCACCAGTGCCGTGCGCGCGCCGTAACGTGCGGCGGCAGCTGCAGCCTCGGCGCCGGCATGGCCGCCACCGACGACGATGACATCGTAGGGTCGCGCAAGGTTTGACATAGTGTTTCGCTAACGAAGCCAGGCAGGGTGGTCAATCGTGGAGTAGGCCACCCATGTCGGCGGCCCATTTATTTCCCGATGCAGAAACCGGCAAACAGGTTGTCGAGGACATCTTCGACGCCGATCCGTCCGACCAGACGCTCCAAAGCCATGACGGCGAGACGAACATCTTCGGCAAGCAGCTCGCTGGGGGCGCCGTGGGATTGAGTCATCCGCTCCAAAGCTGCAGCCGCCGCGACAACCGCAACGCGATGACGTTCGCGCGTCAGAAGGGCCGGTTCGCCCTGCCCGAGACCGCGCAGATGCGAGACGATCGCCGACAACAGCTCGGGGAGCCCGTCGCCGTTCTTGACCGAAATGGCGTATTCGCCGGGCAGGACGACGCCGCCGAGGTCGGCTTTGGTCGCCACAGCAATCTGAGCGGCGTTCTCCGCCGTTCGGTACGGATCCGAATCGACCCCACGCAAGCTGAGAACCAGGTCGGCCCGTTCCACTAGGGCGCGCGCACGCCTGACACCTTCCGCTTCGATCGGATCGACGCTGTCACGCAGACCAGCCGTATCGATCAGGATCACCGGCAAGCCCTCGAGATCGAGCCTCACCTCAAGTGCGTCGCGCGTGGTGCCGGCCACGGGAGACACGATGGCGACGTCGCGGCGAGCCAGCGTGTTCAGCAAGCTGGATTTGCCTGCATTCGGCGGGCCGGCCAATACCACGATGAAGCCCTCGCGCACCCGCTCACCCATCGCGAAACTACCCAGCGCCGCGCGTAGCGACCGCAGGACGGAACCCGCGATCTGCAGCGCTTCTTCTTGAAGCGGGCCTTCGACATCACCTTCGTCCGAGAAATCGATCTCGGCCGCGAGCAAGGTCATGGCTTCCAGCAATCGCGTGCGCCACTGCCCCGCTAGGGTACCGAGCGCGCCTTCCATCTGGCGCAGGGCCTGCCGGCGCTGCCATTCCGTTTCCGAATCGATCAGGTCGGCGAGGCCTTCGACGGCCGCCAGATCGAGCTTGCCAGCTTCGAACGCGCGCCGGGTAAACTCTCCGGCCTCCGCCAGTCTCACGCCTGGTAGTGCCGCTAGATGCCGAAGTAGTGCCGCTAGTATCGCACGTGAGCCATGTACATGAAATTCAACGACATCTTCGCCGGTAAAACTGGTAGGGCCGGGGAAGAACAGAACGAGTCCCTTGTCGATCACCTCGTTCTGGATGTCGCGAAGCACCCGAAGGGTCGCCAATCGCGGCAACGGTACAGGTCCTGCAGTCGTTTCGAGAGCGAATCGAGCGGCCGGACCCGACATGCGCACAACCGCAACGCCGGCCCTGCCGGGTGCCGAGGAGAGCGCGACAATGGTAGGATGGCTCGCCTGATCGATCATGGTGCCGCCTCGGCGCCGGGAAGTAGCGCCCAATGAACCGCCTCTCCGGAGCCGCCAGCCCTTATCTGCTCCAGCATCGCGACAACCCCGTCGATTGGTGGGAGTGGAGTCCCGAGGCTTTCGCCGAGGCCAAGCGCAGCAACCGGCCCGTGCTGCTCTCGATCGGCTACGCCGCCTGCCATTGGTGCCATGTCATGGCCCATGAAAGCTTCGAGAGCCCGGAGACGGCTGCCGTCATGAACGAGCTCTTCGTGAACATCAAGGTCGATCGAGAGGAACGACCTGACATCGATCATGTCTATATGACGGCCCTGCACAGTCTCGGCGAGCAAGGTGGCTGGCCCCTGACGATGTTCCTGACACCAGACGGTGATGCTTTCTGGGGCGGCACCTATTTCCCGCCGGAGCCCCGTCACGGCCGCCCGTCCTTTACCGCTGTGTTGCGGCAGCTCTCAGCGATCTACCGGCGTGAGCCGGATCGGATCACGAGCAACGCCGCCGCCATCCGCACGACCCTCGAGCGCGCGGAAACCATAGCCCAGACAGAGGTCGGAGAACCCGATCTCGACCATCTCGCGGAGCAGATCGCGGGAGCTTTCGACTCTCGCGACGGCGGGCTGAAGGGCGCACCGAAATTCCCCAATGCCGGGCTGATCGAGCTGCTGTGGCGTGCCGGAAGCCGCGCAACCGAATCAGCGCCCACAATGGTGGCAGCGTCCGTCACATTGGAGCGCATGGCCCGCGGCGGCATTCACGACCATATCGGGGGCGGCTTCGCCCGCTATGCCGTCGACGAGCGTTGGCTCGTACCGCATTTCGAAAAGATGCTTTACGACAACGCCCAGCTCCTGGTGCTTTATGCGCTCGAAGCGCAGCGAACCGGCAATCTCCTTGCCCGCGAAGCCGCCACGGGAATTGTTGCCTGGCTCGAACGCGAAATGCTCCTGCCCGAGGGCGCCTTCGCTGCCAGCCTCGACGCGGATTCAGAAGGCGTCGAGGGCAAATTCTATGTCTGGACTTTGGACGACATCACCGCCGTCCTCGGATCCGAAGACGGTCTGTTGTTCGCCCAGCATTATGACGTCACCGTCCATGGGAACTGGGAAGAAACGAACATCCTCAATCGGCTCGACACGCCCGATCCGGATAAGGAAACCGCTCAGCGACTCACGGCGATGAAAGAGCAGCTTCTCGCCATCCGAATGCAGCGGGTGCCGCCGGCACGAGACGACAAGATCCTTGCCGACTGGAATGGGCTGATGATTGCCGCGCTCGCCCGCGCGTCCGGTCTGCTGGGCGAACCCCATTGGCTTGGCCTTGCAAAAGGGGCCTACCGTTTCGTTGCCGAATCGATGATGGATGGCGATGGACTGGCCCATTCCTATCGACTTGGGCGACTGATCGCGCCTGGCTTTGCTTTGGACCACGCCGCCATGATCGATGCGGCCCTTGCGCTGCATGATGCGACACTGGAACCCCATTATCTCGATGATGCGCAGCGCTGGTCTACCCATCTCGACCGGCACTACCGCGATCGGAACACCGGTCTACTCGGGATGACTCGGCATGAATCAGGCGAACTTCCGGTGCGACCGAGGCCTACTCACGATGACGCGGTGCCCAATGCTCTGGGCGTTCACGCAGCCAACCTCGTTCGGCTCGCGGCGAAGACGGGCGCGTCCGCGGACAGGGACAAGGCACAAGCCCAGTTGAAAGCGGCGGTGCAGGCCGCAGCCCGCGCGCCGATGGCGCATGGCTCGGTGCTGAACGCCTATGACCTCGCCCGTTACGGGGCCGAGATCGTCCTGGCAGGCCCAGCCCGAATGGATTTCCATCGAAGCGCGTGGAACCTGCCCTACACGACGACAATCCTGGTCGACTGCGCTGACTCGACGTCGCTGCCTCCCGGCCATCCCGCCACTGCGATGTTGCGCCAAGCCGGAGACGGCGCGGCCTTCATCTGCTTCGAAGGTCGTTGCCTGCCACCCGTCACGGATCCGAATCGATTGGCCGAGGCCGTCGCAGAGGGACGTTAGGTCGAGAGCCGACGGCGGTCGTCGGAATACCCATCGCTCAAAACGACAACGCCGTCATTCGCTGCAGATGCGATCTGCAGGAACGACGGCGCTGGAATGGAAGCCGGTTTGGACGGGATCAGGTGTTCATCGAGTCGAAGAACTCGGAGTTCTGCTTGGTCTGGCGCAGCTTGTCGATGAGGAACTCGATCGCGTCCTGCGGGCCCATCGGGTTGAGGATGCGGCGCAGCACGTAGGTCTTCTGCAGGTCCGAGCGCGGCGTGATGAGCTCTTCCTTGCGAGTCCCGGACTTGAGGATATCGATCGCCGGGAAGATGCGCTTGTCGGCCACCTTGCGGTCGAGCACGATTTCCGAATTGCCGGTGCCCTTGAACTCCTCGAAGATGACTTCGTCCATGCGTGAACCTGTATCGATCAGCGCGGTGGCGACGATGGTGAGCGAGCCGCCTTCCTCGATATTGCGCGCGGCGCCGAAGAAACGCTTCGGACGCTGCAGCGCGTTGGCGTCGACACCGCCGGTCAGCACCTTGCCGGAAGACGGCACCACGGTATTGTAGGCGCGGCCGAGGCGCGTGATCGAATCGAGCAGGATGACAACGTCACGGCCATGCTCGACCAGGCGCTTCGCCTTCTCGATCACCATCTCGGCAACCTGAACGTGGCGCGAGGCCGGTTCGTCGAAGGTCGAGGACACGACCTCGCCCTTCACCGAGCGCTGCATGTCGGTGACTTCCTCGGGCCGCTCGTCGATCAGCAGCACGATCAGATAGCACTCGGGGTGATTCGTCGTGATCGATTGCGCGATATTCTGCAGCAGAACCGTCTTACCGGTACGCGGCGGCGCGACGATCAAGGCGCGCTGGCCCTTGCCGATCGGCGCGACGATATCGATGACGCGCGGCGAGAAATCCTTCTTCGTCGGATCCTGGACTTCGAGTTTCAGGCGCTGATCCGGGTAGAGCGGCGTCAGGTTGTCGAAGTGGATCTTGTGCTTGATCTTCTCCGGGTCTTCAAAATTGACCGTGTTGACCTTGAGCAGCGCGAAATAGCGCTCGCCGTCCTTCGGGCTGCGGATCGGGCCTTCCACCGTATCGCCGGTGCGCAGGCCGAATTTCCGGATCTGCGAAGGGGAGACGTAGATGTCGTCAGGGCCCGGCAGATAGTTCGAATCCGGCGAGCGCAGGAAGCCAAAACCGTCCTGCAGGACCTCGACGACGCCCTCGCCGAGAATCTCGGTCTCGCGCGCGGCGAGCTGCTTCAGAATGGCGAACATCAGCTCCTGCTTGCGCATCGTGCTGGCGTTCTCGACCTCCACCTCCTCGGCAAAGGACAGCAGTTCGGTCGGCGATTTGCTCTTGAGCTCTTGGAGCTTGATTTCCCGCATGGGGCACCCGGATCGTAAACACCGCACAACGGCGGGGTAGGGACGGTACTGAAGTGATCGACTTTGGGCCCGAACCGGACCTGCGCTTGGGAGGGTTGCGCCATGAACCGCCGCAAGGCAGCAGACTCATGAACAGTCGATAACAGGGAGGACGCTGGAGAAGCGTGGCAATCTGATAACGGGAATCGCGATCCGGCTCAAGCGGGAAACGACAGCTTCCGTCAGAACGGTTTCACGATGACGAGAATGACGATGCCCACCATGAGCAGCGCCGGCACCTCGTTGAGAATCCGATAGTAGCGCGCCGACCGGCTGTTCTTGTCCGCGGCGAAATCCTTCACCCGTCGGACCAGCACACCATGGATTCCCGAAAGGATGATGACGAGCAGGAATTTGGCATGCAGCCAGCCACCCTTGAAGGCGAAGGCGTACCAGGCGAGGTAAAGTCCGAGCACCCAAGTCGCGATCATCGCCGGGTTGATGATGCCCTTGAGCAGCCGCCGCTCCATGACCTTGAAGGTCTCAGACTGGATCGAGCCGACCTGCGCCTCCGAATGATACACCATTAGCCGCGGCAGATAGAGCATCCCGGCCATCCAGGAGATGACTGCCATGACGTGGAAAGCTTTGATCCATTCATACATGGCTTGGACTCCCTAGCCTCGAACCGCCTTGAGCAGACGTTCGACATGAGCGATCGGCGTGTCCGGCAGGATGCCGTGGCCGAGATTGAACACGAACGGCGCATCGCCGAAAGCTGCGAGGATCGCCTCGG
The DNA here is from genome assembly GCF_002220095.1 of Bosea sp. AS-1. GTDB lineage: Bacteria > Pseudomonadota > Alphaproteobacteria > Rhizobiales > Beijerinckiaceae > Allobosea. The sequence goes on along the minus strand of NZ_CP022372.1, from coordinate 197,376 downwards.
CCTCGCGCTCAAGCTCAGGCCCTCCCGCACGCAGGATATTCGGATCGAGATGACCCTGCACCGGGACGAGCGTCTGGACCTGCGCGCGCACGAAAGCCCGGTCGATTTCTGTCTCGAGGCCGACAGCGTCGACACCGGTTCCGCGAACATAGTCCGGGATCAACCTGCCGGCACCGCGCGGGAAGCCGATGATCCGGGCTTGCGGGTGCTCCGCACGCACACCATCGACGATCCGTTTCGTCGGCGCGATGCACCAGCGCTGGAAATCTTCGGGAGACAGCACGCCAGCCCAGCTGTCGAAGATCTGCACGGCATCGACACCCGCTGCGATCTGGGCGTTGAGGTAACGGATGGACGCTACGACGATACGGTCGATGATGGCCTGGAAGAGCGAGGGGTCCGCAGCGAACAGCGCCCGCGCCGGTCCCTGATCGGGAGTGCCGCGCCCGGCAACCATGTAGGTCGCAACCGTCCAGGGCGCGCCACAGAACCCGATGAAGCCAGTCTCACAGGGAAGGGCACTACGAACCCGCTGAACGGTTTCGATGATCGGCGAGAGCTTGCGGTCGTCTGCCAGATTATCGATCTCGGAAAGCCTTTCCTTGCTGGCCACCGGCTCCAGCCGCGGGCCCTCACCTTCAGCGAACCAAAGCTTCTGGCCCAGCGCCTGAGGCACGACCAGGATATCCGAGAACAGGATTGCGGCGTCGAAGCCGAATCGACGGATCGGCTGCAGCGTAACCTCGGCGGCCAGCCCGGGATTATAGCAAAGGGAGAGGAAGCTGCCGGCCTTTGCCCGAAGCTCTCGATACTCCGGGAGATACCGTCCGGCCTGGCGCATCAGCCAAACAGGCGGAGTCGGGAGTGTCTCGCCGGAGAGAGCTCTCAGAAAGGCAGGTCGCTCGAATGTCATAGGGCCTGCCGGGCGATCCATCTCACATCCTCTTAAAAGAGAATCCTAGAAAGACTCTTCTTTCTTTGACTCTTGGGGAGAGGGAGATAGCCCGCCACAATTTCGTCCACAACCGTTCCACAGCCGGTGGGACAGCAGGTCGCGGGGCGACGATCCAGGATAGGGGTCGTTAAGGCTTTCTTAACGAATTGAAATTCGGCGGAGCGATCCGGCACGGCCGAATGATTCACGTGAAACACTTTCTTTACCATGCACAGCGGCGAGGCTGTTGATGGCCCAGCGCGGTTGTCCAGAGGCTGCTCTCGAACTCGCTTGTTGCGAGTCTTATCCACACTGCTCCCGAGGGGTCTGGATAACCCATCGGCTCCCCCCGACTACGCCCTCGATTTGCCAAATGCCCGTCTCGGGTTAGAGGAGAAGCGAGCTTCACCGCGAGGGCTGCCGTGGTCCGCAATTATTTTCACCTCCATCTGGTCTCGGATGCGACCGGCGAGACCTTGATCGCGGTCAGCCGCGCGGCCGCCGCGCAATACGAGACCGTCTCCGCGATCGAGCATGTCTATCCCCTGGTGCGCTCGGAAGCGCAGCTCGCCCGCGTTCTGGCAGAGATCGAATCCTCGCCTGGCGTCGTGCTCTACACGCTGGTCGAGCCGGAATGGCAGGAGAAGCTGGAGAATTTCTGTCGCGAACTCGGCTGTCCCTGCCTGTCGGTTCTGCAGCCGGTGCTGTCGCTGTTCCAGTCCTATCTCGGCCAGGCTTCGGCGACGAAACCGGGCGCTCAGCACGTCCTCAATACCGAATATTTCCGTCGCATCGACGCGATGAACTACACCCTGTTGCACGATGACGGGCAGATGGGCGGCGACCTCGACAATGCCGATGTCATCCTCGTCGGCATTAGCCGCACCTCCAAGACGCCGACGAGCATCTATCTCGCCAATCGCGGCATCAAGACCGCCAATATCCCGCTCGTGCCGAACGTGCCGTTGCCGATCGAACTCGACGCGGCGAAGAAGCCGCTGATCGTCGGTCTCGTCGCCAGTCCCGACCGCATCGTCCAGATCAGGCAGAACCGCCTGCTGTCGCTGCGCGCCGATGACGAGACGCCCTATGTCGATCCCGCGGCCGTGGCCGATGAAGTCGCCCAGTCGCGCCGGCTCTGCGCGCGCAAGGGCTGGCCGGTGATCGACGTCACCCGCCGCTCGATCGAGGAGACGGCAGCCTCCATCCTCGATCTGCTGCGCGATCACCGCATGAAGTTCATCGCAACATGACGCGGCTCTGGCTTTCGCCGGCGCCGCTCGTCCTCGCCTCGGGCAGCGCCACGCGCCGGGACATGCTGTTTGCGGCTGGGCTTCCCGTGGAAATCATAAAGCCCGAGGTCGATGAGCGGGCCATCGAGAAACCTCTCACCGAGCAGGCGGTTTCCGCGGATCGGATCGCATCGGCTCTGGCGGAAGCCAAGGCGCTCGCCGTGTCGAAGCTGCACGCCGGCCGGATCGTCCTGGCTGCCGATCAGACATTGACCTGCGAGGGCCGCTCCTTTCACAAGCCGGAGACCGCAGCCGCTACCGCCGACCAGATTGCAGCGCTCGCGGGGCGGATCCATGAGCTGCATTCTGCCTTCGCTCTGGCGCAGGATGGAGTGGTCCTGGCCCAGGGACGCGAAACCGCACGACTAACCATGCGCCCGCTCGGGCCGTCATTCATCGCCCATTATGTCGAGGCCGCCGGCCCGGCCATTCTTTCGAGCGTCGGCGGCTATCAGCTCGAGGGGCTGGGCGCCCAGCTCTTCGAGTGGATCGAGGGGGATCATTTCACCATCCTCGGCCTGCCGCTCCTGCCTGTGCTGACGGCTCTGCGTGAGCTTGGCCATGTCGACCGCTGATCGGATTTCACGATGTCTCCTCGCTGCTTCGTCATCGGCCACCCCATCGCGCATTCGCGTTCGCCGCTGATCCATGGCGAATGGCTGCGGCAATATGGAATCGCCGGCTCCTATACGGGTTTCGACGTGGCGCCCGCCGATCTGCCGTCCTTCGTGATGCGTCTGCGTGAAGGGGAATTCGCCGGCGGCAACGTCACGGTTCCGCACAAGGAAGCCATGATGGCGCTGGTCGACGAGATCAGCGATGCGGGCCGGGCGGTCGGGGCGGTCAACACGCTCTGGCGCGACGGCGACCGGATTCTTGCCGACAACAGCGATGTTCCGGGCTTCCTTGCCCATCTCGACGCAACGGTTCCCGATTGGGAGAGCCGGGTGAATACGGTGCTTGTCCTGGGCGCTGGCGGTGCCGCGCGGGGCATCGCCTTCGGCTTCCAGTCCCGCGGGGTTGGCCGGATCCTGATCGCCAATCGCAGCCGCGATCGGGCTGACGAACTCGTCTCAGCCTTCGGCGCTCCATTGGAAGCCGTCGACTGGGAACGGCGCGGTGCGGCTGTGGGCGAGGCCGACCTCATCGTCAACACGACGGCACTTGGCCTGCAGGGCAAGCCGCCGCTGGACATCGATCTCTCGCGTCTGCGTCCGGGCACTATCGTCGACGATATCGTCTATGTGCCGCTCAAGACGGATCTGCTGGTCCAGGCGGAACGGCGCGGCGGCGTCATCGTCGATGGTCTCGGCATGCTGCTGCACCAGGCCGTTCCGGGTTTCACCCGCTGGTTCGGCGTGACGCCCGAGGTGACGCCGGCGCTGCGCGATCTGGTGGAAGCCGATATCCTGAAAGCCTGATTCGCAGAGTACGGACATGACTTTCGTGCTGGGCCTGACGGGCTCGATCGGGATGGGCAAATCGACCACGGCCGGGCTTTTCGAAAAGCGCGGCGTGCCGCTGCACGATGCCGACGCGGCTGTGCACCGGCTGCATCGCGGCCGGGCGGTGGTGCCGATCGCGGCAGCCTTTCCCGGTACAGTCGTCGACGGTGCCGTCGATCGTGCAAGGCTTGGGGCAGCGGTGCTCGGGAAACCCGATGCGCTCAAGCGGCTCGAAGCCATCCTCCACCCGCTGGTACGGGAGGAGGAGGAAGCCTTCCTCGCGCGCTGCCGGGCCGAAGGCGCCGGGCTTGCAGTCATCGACGTCCCGCTCCTGCTGGAGACCGGAGGCCAAGGACGGTGCGATGCCGTGCTCGTCGTCACGGCCCCCGCCGAGGTCCAGCGCGAGCGCGTCCTCGCGCGGCCGGGCATGACCGCGGACAAGCTGGAGGCGATCCTGTCCCGCCAGATGCCGGATGCGGAGAAGCGTCGGCATGCCCATTTCCTTGTGGACACGTCGCGCGGCCTCATGGCCGCGGAGCGGCAGGTCGGCTCTATCCTGATGGCGCTCGCCGGTCGCCCCGGGCGCGGCGCTGCCAGCAACTCCTGAACGAGGTTCCGACCCGATGCGCGAGATCGTTCTCGATACGGAGACCACCGGCGTCGAAGCCAATAATGGCGACCGCATCGTCGAGATCGGCTGCGTCGAGCTGGTCAACCACTGCCCCAGCGGTCGCACCTATCACGTCTACATCAATCCCGAGCGCTCGATGCCCGTCGAGGCCTTCAACGTCCATGGGCTCTCGGAGGAGTTCCTGTCCGACAAGCAGGTCTTTGCCGAGATCGCCGAGGAGTTCGCCGCGTTCATCGCTGACGCCCGGCTGGTGATCCATAACGCCGCCTTCGACGTCGGCTTCATCAACATGGAGTTCAAGCGCGTCGGCCTGCCGCCGATCGAGCCGGCCAATGTGGTCGATTCGCTTTCGATGGCGCGCCGCAAGCATCCCGGCGCTTCCAACAGCCTCGATGCCCTCTGCTCGCGCTATGGCATCGACAACAGCCGCCGTACCAAGCACGGTGCGTTGCTCGACTCCGAGATTCTGGCCGAGGTCTATATCGAGCTGATCGGCGGCAAGCAGGCTTCGCTCGGCCTCGGGGTCGAGGCTGCGGCCGGCCGCCCGGGCCTCGCCGCTCCGGTGATCGAGAAGCCGCAGCGTACTCGCCCACTCGTGCCGCGCCTCGACGAGGCTGCGGTCCAGGCGCACGAGGCCTTCATCCTTAAATCTCTGAAGGCCCCGCTCTGGAAGGGCTATCTCGGCATCACCGACGAAGCAGCACAGTAAGGGTCAACGGCTCCGGCTGCCGGCCCGCCGCGACAGCATGTTGAGCGCCTCGACCAGCGCCGAAAAAGCCATTGCCGCGTAGATGTAGCCCTTCGGCACATGGACGCCGAAGCCTTCCGCGATCAGCGTGCCGCCGATCATCAGCAGGAAGCCGAGCGCCAGCATCACGATGGTCGGGTTCTTCTCGATGAATCGCGCCAGCGGATCGGCGGCGAGCAGCATCGTCAGCACCGCGACGATCACGGCGATGACCATGACGGGGATGTGTTCGGTCATGCCGACAGCGGTGATGATCGAATCGATCGAGAAGACGAGATCGAGCAGCAGGATTTGGGCGATCACGCTGCCGAAATTGGCCGCAGCGGCGCGGCCGCCGTCGAAGACGTCCGGGCCAGGCTCGGGATCGACCTTGTGATGGATCTCCTTCGTCGCCTTCCAGACCAGGAAGAGCCCGCCTGCGATCAGAATGAGATCGCGCCAGGAGAAGGACTGGCCGAACACGGAGAAGATTGGCGCGGTGAGCTTGACGATGATCGCGACCGTGCTGAGCAGCGCGAGCCTCAGGATCAGCGCGAGCCCGATGCCGATCTTGCGGCCTTTCGAGCGCTGATGCTCCGGCAGCTTGTTGGTCAGGATCGAGATGAAGATCAGGTTGTCGATGCCGAGCACGACCTCCATGGCGATCAATGCTCCGAGCGCGGCCCATACGGCAGGGTCGGAAGCAAGCGTCACAAGGGCGTCCATCGGGTCTCCATCGGATAAGGAAAAGGCGGGCGTCCCGGTGGGGCGTCCGCCATGAGCCCGCCCGACATGGCGAGGGGTGGTGTGCCCTGCAAGGGCAACAATCATTCGCAACAAACGAAAAAGGGCCCCGGAAGGGGCCCTTTCGCGATCACGGAGCGCTTGGCTCAGGAGTTGGCGGCGCCGGGCTGGGCGGTCTCCTGCATGCGCTGCTGGTAGAGCGCGGCGAAATCGATCGGCGGCACGTAGAAGGCCGGGAAGCCGCCGTTCTGCACGGCCTCGGCGATGATCTGGCGCGCGAAGGGGAAGAGCAGGCGCGCGCAGTCGATCACCAGCACCGGATGGATGTGCTCCTCCGGGATGTTCTGCAGCCGGAAGACGCCGGCATAGCTGAGATCGAAGGCGAACAGCGTCTCGTTGTTGAGCTCGGCCTTGCCCTCGAGCTTCAGCACGGTCTCGTAGTCGGGGCCGCCGAGGCCGGTCGTGCTGACATTGACCTGCAGCGACATCTGCGGGCCGTTCTGGGCCTCCTGCTGGGCGAGCGCACGCGGCGCCTTCGGGTTTTCGAAGGAGAAATCCTTGGTGTATTGGATCAGGGCGTTGAGGCTCGGAGCCGTATCCTCGGCGCCGGCGCCGTTGCCGTTGGGAAGTTCGTTGGCCATCGGTCCCATCTTGTTCTGGCAGGCTGTCTCGGGAAGTCCCGCACCGCTTTCAGGCACGCGGGACTGCGCTGCGCCTCCGGGGCGACGCGCGCGTCGGCTATCATGGACAGGGAGGCGGCACAAGAACTCGCCTTCACAACGCCGGGGGTGGATGTTACGAGCCTGTCTCACCATATGACGGTGGTGACGGCCTGCTGCCGGCGATCTGGCGGCAGTCTGGGCCATGACAAGAACGGGGAGCCGCGGGTCAGCCTTCGATGCAAAATTCCTTCGACATTACGACTCTGGTCTTCTTGGCTCTGGCCGTTTTCGTCGCCTGGAAGCTGCGCTCGGTTCTCGGTCAGAAGACCGGACACGAGCAGCCGCCGAAGGATCCGTTCATCAGGCGCGAGACGCCGCCGATGCGTCCGGATCAGGCGCAGTCGCCGGACAAGCGCGACAATGTCATCCGCCTGCCGGGTGCGGCCAATGATCCCGCTGCGGCTCCGGTGCCGGATGCCGAGCGCTGGAAGGACATTGCTGCTCCCGATTCTCCCGTCGGGAAAGGCATTGAGGCGATCATTCGCCTGGAGCCGGATTTCGATCCGCAGGCCTTCGTGAGCGGCGCCAAATCGGCCTACGAGACCATCGTCACGGCCTTTGCCCGCGGCGATCGCAAGATGCTGAAGGGCCTGCTCGCCAAGGAAGTCTATGAAGGCTTCGAACAGGCGATCACCGACCGCGAGAAGCGCGGAGAGAAGGCCGAGTCGAACTTCGTCTCGATCGACAAGGCGGATCTGACCGCCGTCGACGTCAAGGGCAAGACGGCGCAGATCACCGTGGCGTTCGTCTCGCAACTGATCAGTGTGACGCGCGACGCTCAAGGCAATGTCGTCGACGGCAGCGCCGATCAGGTCTCGGAGGTCAACGACATCTGGACCTTCTCGCGCCAGCTCGGCAGCAGGGATCCCAACTGGCTGCTCGTCGCCACCGAAGCCGGAGCGTGATTCGTCGTGCCGCGGCTGCGCTCGTGCTGGTCGCGGCCACCTCTCTTGCTTCGATGACGGCCATGGCCACGCCGCCCTTTCCGCTGCCGGATGGCGCCCGCGCCGAACCGCTCTCGCCCGACGTCATCGCCGGCTGGCGGCAGGACGACCAGGGCAAGGCCTTCGCCATCTTCGCACGGGGCTGCATGGCCGATCCGCCGCTTCGCCAGGCGGTTGCCCTGCCGGATGTGCTCGAGGCCGCGTGTGGCAAGGCGAAGGCCCTCGCTGCCACCGGCTCCGTGAGTGCGGAGCAGGCCCGTAGCTTCTTCGAGCAGAATTTCAGCTTCTGGCGCATCCGCCCCGCCGATGCGGAAACCGGCTTCATGACCGGCTATTTCGAGCCGGAGTTCGAAGGCGCGCTGACGCGCTCCGAGGCTTTTCCGACACCACTCTACGATCGCCCGAAGGATTTGGTCACCCGCCAGCCCGATGATGATTGGCCGGGCCTCGACAAGACGCTTTCCGCCGCGCGGAGCACCGACAAGGGCCTCGAGCCCTTTCCGGATCGCGCCGCGATCGAGACCGGCGCGCTCGACGGTCAGGGGCTGGAAGTCCTCTGGCTGCGCGACCCCGTCGATCGTTTCGTGCTGCAGGTGCAGGGCTCGGGCCGGGTGCGGCTGCCCGACGGCTCGGTGACACGTCTGGTCTATTCCGGTCGTAACGGCCTGCCCTATACCTCTCTCGGCCGCGTGTTGAGCCAGCGCGAGAACATCCCGCCAGCGCAGATGACCATGGATAGGCTCGTCGCGCGGCTGAAGGCGGATCCCGCTTTCGCGCGCGACCTCATCCGCCTCAACCGTTCCTTCGTTTTCTTCACCCGCCGCGACGACCTGCCCGCCGAAGCCGGGCCGATCGGAGGCGCCGGATTGCCGCTGACACCGCTGCGCAGCATCGCCATCGATCGCAATGCCTGGCCTTATGGGCTGCCGGTCTGGATCGACGCGACCATCCCCGACGGGGCGGGCAGTGATGAGCATCTGGCGCGGCTGATGGTCGCGCAGGATACCGGCTCCGCCATCCTTGGCCCTGCCCGGATGGATCTTTTCGTCGGTTCCGGTTCAGCCGCTGGGCACCGCGCCGGGCTGATCCGGCATCCGGTTTCTTTCACTGTGCTTTGGCCGCGTTGAGATGCGGTCGCGCAGGGGCAGGACGCTGAGCGAAGCCGATATCGCGCTCTGGCGACAGGTGGCGCGCTCCGTCAAGCCGTTGCCGGGCCGGGCGCCGCTCGAGCCCGAGCCGCCTCCGCCGCCCGCGGCACCCGCTGCGACGGAAACCTCCATCCTTGTCGTTGCGGCTGCAACGGTGGCCAAAGCCGTGCCGCCGAGCGCCCCGCCGCTGGCCCCGATCGAGCGTCGCTTGCGCACCCAGCTCCGGCGTGGGCAGCAAGGTATCGAGGCCTCGATCGACCTGCACGGCATGCGCCAGGACGAGGCGCATCTGGCGCTGCGTGGCTTTCTGCGTCGGGAGCAGGCGCGCGGCACGCGCATCTGTCTCGTCGTCACGGGAAAGGGCGGACCGGCTCCGGCCCTTTTCGGCGAGGAGCGCGGTGTCCTGCGCCGCATGGTGCCGCATTGGTTGAGGCTGTCCGAACTGCGCCCGCTGGTGCTGGGCTTCGAGGAGGCCGAGCAGCGCCATGGCGGTTCCGGAGCGCTTTATGTCCGCCTGAGGCGTCTCAGGGAGCATGGACCGTGACGCCCTTCGGCCGGCGTGTGCGCGAGCTTCGCGAGAAGCGCGGCATCACGCTCGCGCAGATGGCCGAGGGGCTCGGCGTCACGCCCGCCTATCTCTCGGCGCTCGAGCACGGCAAGCGTGGCCGCCCGACCTTCACGCTGATCCAGGGCACGATCCATCTTCTCGGCATCATCTGGGACGAGGCCGACGAACTCGTCCGCCTGGCCGATCTCTCCCATCCGCGCGTCACGGTCGATACGGCCGGGCTGGACGCGGAGGCAACGCTGTTCGCCAATCGCCTCGCCCGGGAGATCGACACGCTCGATGCCGAGGATCTGCGCCGCCTCGGCGGAATCCTCGATGAGGCAGCCAGCCGCCGCGAGCCGCCGGCTTGACCCGAAACCGGGCGGATGCGACACGGCCGCCACTTCCCCTTTTCGGCCATCCAGCCCCGCATCAATCCGGATCCATCCATGACCAGCACCCGCACGGACGTTCTCGCCCTCGGCAACGCCATCGTCGATGTTCTCGCCTCGGCAGAGGAGGATTTCCTCGCCGCGCAGAAGCTGACCAAGGGTGCGATGATGCTGATCGACGAGGAGCGCGCCGAGTCGCTCTACGCCGCCATGGGCCCGGCCCGCATCATTTCCGGCGGCTCGGCCGCCAATACCATCGCCGGCCTCGCCTCCTTCGGCGGCAAGGGCGCCTTCATCGGCAAGGTCAGGGGCGACGAGCTCGGCAAGCTCTACCGGCACGACCTGACCTCCCTGGGCGTCGCCTTCGGCACGGCCGATGCGATGGACGGCCCGGCGACCGCCCGTTCCTTCATCATCGTCACACCAGACGGCGAGCGCACGATGAACACCTATCTCGGCGCCTGCCAGGGTCTCTCGGTCGCCGATGTCGACGAGAAGGCTGTCGAGAGCGCCGACATCGTCTATCTCGAAGGCTATCTCTGGGATCCGCCGGCGGCGAAGGAAGCCTTCCGCAAGGCCTCCGAGATCGCTCACAAGGCTGGCGGGCGCGTCGCCATCACCCTCTCGGATTCCTTCTGCGTCGACCGCTACCGCGACGAATTCCTCGGTCTGGTCCGCAATCGCATGGTCGACCTCGTCTTCGCCAACGAGCACGAGCTGAAGAGCCTCTACCAGACGGCGGATTTCGACACGGCCCTGTCCTGGCTGCGCTCCGAGAACATCCTCGCCGTGGTCACACGCTCGGAGAAGGGCGCGCTGGCGGTGACGCCGGACGGCATCGTCGAGGAGCCGGTCTTCCCGGTCGAACGCGTCGTCGATGCGACCGGCGCCGGCGACCTTTTTGCCGCGGGCTTCCTCTATGGGCTGACCTCGGGCCGCGAGACGCGCGATTCCCTGCGTCTCGGCGCGCTGGCGGCGGCCGAGATCATCTCCCACCTCGGCGCCCGGCCGGATGTCAACCTGAAGACGCTGGCGGGCAACGAAGGACTGCTGTGATTGTCCCGTCCCCTTGGGATGTTGCCTGCATCGTGGACGGATCAGGAAAGGGCCGCTCGCGCGGCCCTTTCTCTTTCTCTCAATACAGTGTCGCCTTGACCCGCGCGGGCAGCGCCTCGTCGTAGCTCTTGCCATCGAAGGTCTCGACCGCGGCATTGCGCGCGGTGATGTCGCGCAGGATGGTGCCGGCGGAAGGAAGGCTGTGCCGCTCGACCTGCCGCTGCGGGTTCCAGAGCTCCGCCCTTACCACCGCGCGCGAGCACTGGAAGTAGACCGCCTCGACATGGACGATCATCACGCTTGCCGGCAGCTTCCCGCCCATCTCGAACCTGGCACACAACCCAGGATCGCAGGAAACCTCGGCGCGTCCGTTCACGCGCAGGGTCTCGCCGCAACCGGGGATCAGGAAGAGCATTCCGATTCGATCGTCGAACAGGATATTCTTCAACGAATCCAGCCTGTTATTGCCTTTTCGGTCGGGAATCAGGAGCGTTTTCGCGTCCCGGACCGTGACAAAGCCCGGCAAATCCCCGCGCGGTGAACAATCCAGTCCCCCCGGACCAACCGTCGCGAGCACGAAAAACGGTGAGGCGGCGATCAGCGCTGCATAATTCTCGTCGACATGGTCGATCTCCTTGAAGATCGAGGCGGGAGCGACGGGATTGGGATAGGCGCGAGCGAGATCGTCGAGCGAGGCGATACGGTGGTCGGACATGCCGGTCTCCATGGGGCGGCATAAGTCTAGACTATTAAGAAGGCCGCGTCATCCGCTGCTTGGACCCTGCCCCTCAACCCAAAGCTCCGGCGATCGCCTCTGCCAGGCCAGCCGGATTGTCCCAGGGGATGGAATGTCCGGCCCGCGCCACCGTGACGAGATCGACACCGGCCTCGGGGAGGCCGAGCGCATCATCGTAGGGCAGCGACCATTCTCCGACGATCAGCCGGCGTGGCACGGGAAGGGCGATGAGCATGCTCCGCCATGTCGGCTCGCTGCCCGCGACCAGCGAGCAGGCGGTCCGGTGAACCGCATAAGGTGCGGTGCGGGCGAGGGAAGTGGCCCAGATATCGTTCCCCTCCGCCTTGCTGGCCCGGATCACTTCATCCTGGCCGCCCGCGCGATAATCCGTTTCGGCCATCACCGCGATGCGGCGGCTGAATACGCCGCCGCCGGGATCCAGATTCGGTTCGCCAACGACGAGCCTGCCCAGGCACGCGCCCAGCATCGTCGCGGCGACGATGGCGACGGTTCCGCCCATGCTGTGACCGAAGAGGTCGACCTGCGGCAGGCCCAGCGCCTCGACCAGCGCGACGATGCTGCGGGCATGATCGTCGATCGTATAGCCGAAGGCTTCCGGCCGGTCGCTGAAGCCGGATCCGAGAAGATCGATCAGCAGCATGCGCCGCCCGCGCAGAGCGGCATCGGCAGCGACAGTGGGGTAGTCGCAGGAGGATGCGCAACCCAGCCCATGCAGGAGCACGAGAGGCGTCCCACTGCCCGGGAGATCGTGATAGCGCAGCCGGCTGTCGGTTCCGGGAACGGGGAATGATTTCATCGGCTGCCTCGAATGCTTCCCGGAGGTGGGAAAACTAGTCCCAAGCTGGCGCGGCCATGTCAGCAGCCGAGGTGTCGAAAAGCAAAACACCCCGCATCGGTCGATGCGGGGCGTCTCGTTTCACGTGAATCCGCTTGGACGATTACTCGCCGGCCGCCTGCTTCTCGCGGGACTTCTCAGCCTCACGCTCGGCCTTCAGCTTTTCGGTGATGTCTTCGCCGGTGGTCTGGTCGACGACCTTCATCGAGAGGCGGATCTTGCCGCGCTCGTCCATGCCGAGGAACTTCACCTTGACCTTGTCGCCTTCCTTGACGACGTCCTGGACCTTCTGGACGCGCTTGGGGGCGAGCTCGGAGATGTGGACGAGGCCGTCCTTGGCGCCGAAGAAGTTCACGAAGGCGCCGAACTCCATGATCTTGACGACGGTGCCGTCATAGATCGTGCCGGTCTCCGGCTCGGAGACGATCGACTTGATCCACTTGATCGCCGCTTCGATTGACTTGCCGTCGGCCGAGGCGATCTTGATGGTGCCGTCATCCTCGATATTCACCTTGGCGCCGGTCTTCTCGACGATCTCGCGGATGACCTTGCCGCCGGAGCCGATGACTTCGCGGATCTTGTCGACCGGGATCTTCATCGTCTCGATGCGCGGCGCGAACTCGCCGAGCTGGCTGCGCGAGGCGGAGAGCGCCTTGGCCATCTCGCCGAGGATGTGCTCGCGACCGCCCTTGGCCTGGTCGAGGGCGACCTTCATGATCTCCTCGGTGATGCCGGCGATCTTGATGTCCATCTGCAGCGAGGTGATGCCCTCGCCCGTGCCGGCCACCTTGAAGTCCATGTCGCCGAGATGGTCCTCGTCGCCGAGGATGTCGGAGAGCACGGCGAAGCGCTCACCCTCGAGGATCAGGCCCATGGCGATGCCCGCGACCGGCGCGCGCAGCGGCACGCCGGCATCCATCAGCGCCAGCGAGGTGCCGCAGACGGTGGCCATCGAGGAGGAGCCGTTCGACTCGGTGATCTCCGAGACGACGCGCAGCGTGTAGGGGAACTCGCCCTTGCCCGGCAGCATCGGGTGGATGGCGCGCCAGGCGAGCTTGCCATGGCCGATCTCGCGGCGGCCGGGTGAACCCATGCGGCCGGTCTCGCCGACGGAGTAGGGCGGGAAGTTGTAGTGCAGCAGGAAGGTTTCCTTGTAGGTGCCTTCCAGCGAGTCGATGAACTGCTCGTCGTCACCGGTGCCGAGCGTGGTTACGACCAGCGCCTGCGTCTCGCCACGGGTGAACAGGGCCGAGCCGTGGGTGCGCGGCAGGACGCCGGCCTGGGCCACGATCGGGCGCACGGTCTTGCCGTCGCGGCCGTCGATGCGGATGCCGTCGTCCAGGATGTTCCAGCGCACGATCTTGGCCTGCGCTTCCTTGAACTGTGCGCCGACCTTGTCCTTCGGGAAGGTGGCGACGCCGTCCGGCGTCTCCGAGACAAGCGCGGCGACGACCTTGGCCTTGACGGCGTCGACGGCCTTGTAGCGCTCGGCCTTGGCGGTGATCTTGTAGGCGGCGCGCAGATCCGCTTCACCGACCTTCATGATCGCGTCGAGGATGGCGGAATCATCCGGCGGGTTGAACTCGCGCGGCTCCTTGGCGGCCTTTTCGGCCAGGCGGATGATCGCGTCGATGACCGGCTGGAAATGCTTGTGGCCGAACATCACGGCACCGAGCATGATCTCCTCGGAGAGCTCCTTCGCCTCCGACTCGACCATCATCACGGCGTCCTGGGTGCCGGCGACGACGAGGTCGAGAACCGATTCCTTAGCCTCTTCGATCGTCGGGTTCAGCTTGTAGGCGCCGTCGATATAGCCGACGCGAGCAGCGCCGATCGGGCCCATGAAGGGCACACCGGAGAGGGTCAGCGCCGCCGAGGTGGCGACCATCGCGAGGATGTCGGGGTCGTTCTCCAGGTCATGCTGGAGCACGGTGACGACGACCTGCGTGTCGTTCTTGTAGCCTTCGACGAAGAGCGGGCGGATCGGACGGTCGATCAGGCGGGAGACCAGCGTCTCCTTCTCGCTCGGGCGCCCCTCGCGCTTGAAATAGCCGCCCGGGATGCGGCCGGCGGCGAAGGTCTTTTCCTGGTAATTGACGGTCAGCGGGAAGAAGTCGAAGCCGGGCTTCGGCTCCTTGGCCGAGACGACAGTGGCGAGCACGACGGTCTCGCCATAGGTGGCCATCACGGCGCCGTCGGCCTGGCGGGCGACCTTGCCGGTTTCGAGGACGAGCTTGCGGCCGCCCCAGATCAGTTCTTCGGTTTGGATGTCGAACATGTTTTTCGTCTTTCGGTCGGGTTCGACCCGTCCGGTGCCTTCAGGCCCATGGGCAAGACGGCGGAAAGCTCGGGTTGTGCGAGGTTGGCGCCCGAGCGCTCGGCGATCCTGCCATGGACGTCTGCGGCGCCCGGCGGGTCACGCGGGAGGGCCGCCCCATGCGGCCGCCGCGGCAGTCAGGCGATCCGCCCCTGGCGGCCTCGCCCGAAAAGGAGCCGCCCGGAGCGTGGCGCACCGGGCGGAAACGGTTTTCAGCCTTCGATCAGCGGCGGATGCCGAGCCGTTCGATCAGCGTCTTGTAGCGGGCCTCTTCCTTGCCCTTGAGGTAGTCGAGCAGCGAACGGCGCTGCGAGACCAGCTTGAGCAGGCCGCGGCGCGAATGGTTGTCCTTCGCATGCGACTTGAAGTGGCCGGTGAGGTTGTTGATGCGCTCGGTCAGGATCGCGACCTGAACTTCCGGCGAGCCGGTGTCGTTCGGCTTGGTGGCGTATTCCTTCAGCAGCTCGGTCTTGCGTTCGGCAGTGATCGACATCGGGATATCCTTTTGTCTCGGGTTGATCTGGCGGGCCTGGCCGGGATGTCGTCCAGCGAGGTCCGAAATCCGCGAGCCGCCTCATCGCGGAGGGGTCGCGCAGCCGGCTTTTTCGGTCCGGATGCCGGGGCATATACACGAAATTGGTGGAAACGCCAGCGCTACCGCATGTCAGCGGCCGGCCGGCGATACTATGGGCGATTCCACCGGGGCCGTGCCATGATCGTAGCGCTGCTGCGCGGCCTGGATCTCGCCGATATGAGCCTCGGCCCAGAGCGTGAGCTGATGCACCGTCTGCGAGAGCGTGCGCCCGAGCCCGGTCAGGGAATATTCGACCGTCACCGGTACCGTCGGGAACACCTCGCGCTGGACCAGTCCGTCGCGTTCGAGGCTTTTCAGCGTCTGCGACAGCATCTTCTGCGATATGTTCTCGATCCTGCGCCGCAGCTGGTTGAAGCGCAGCGTCCCCCCATCGAGCGCGATCAGAATCAACACGGCCCAGGTATCGCCGATGCGGTCGAGCACGCGCCGCGTCGGGCAGAGAGCCTGGAAAGGGTCGGGGCGTTTCAGCATGGCGGTTTCCATGAGGTGACCATGTCGCCCGAAAGTGCCTTCTTTACGGGGCAGTCCGACATGGTCAGATAGGTTCCATTGGAATGCAGGTATCAAAAATATACCTAAATCAGGAGCCCATGTCATGAAAGTCGCATTGATCGGCGCCAGTGGATTCATCGGTTCGCGCCTGCTGGCCGAACTGGCCTCCCGCGGCCACATCGTTACCGCCATCGTCCGCAATCCGGAGAAGGTGGCATCCTTGCCGGGCGTCACGGCGGTGAAGGGCGACATCTTCGACAAGGACGGACTGGCCAAGCTGCTGGCCGGCCATGACACGGCGATCAGCGCCGTGCATTTCACCGCAAGCGACCCGGAGGCCCTGCTCGCCACGGTGAAGCAATCCGGCGTGAAGCGCTATCTCGTCGTCGGCGGTGCGGGCAGCCTCGAAGTCGCGCCGGGGGTGAAGCTCTTCGACACCCCGGAATTCCCGACCATCTATCTCGACGAAGCGAAGAAGGGCGGCGTCTTCCTCGATCTGCTGAAGCGGGAACCGACCCTCGACTGGACCTTCCTTTCGCCCTCGGCCCTGATTCAGCCGGGCGAGCGCACGGGCAAGTTCCGGCTCGGTGACGACCAGCTCCTGGTCGACGACAAGGGCAAGAGCACGATTTCCGCTGAGGACTATGCCGTGGCGCTGATCGACGAGCTGGAAAAGCCGGCTCATAGCCGTCGTCGTTTCACGGTCGGCTACTGACGGCCTGGCAGACCGCAGAGCAAACAAAAGGGCCGCGCCTCTTGCGGAGGCGCGGCCCTTGTTCATGTCCAATGCGCTCTCATGCCTTGCGGAAGCGCTTCTCGCCGATACTGAGTGTACCGCGCTTGAGTTTGCCGAGCGCGACCCAGCCGGATTCGCCCTCGAAATAGAGTTTCGAACGGTCGACGGCATAGCGACCGCTGTGCCGGGCGCCGACCTCCGGCTTCTGCTTGTGGAAGCGGCCGTCCGGCGTCAGGTCGATGAGGATGGCGCCATCTTCCGTCTTCCAGCTGCCGATGGCGGCCTGCTCGAAGGGGGAAGGAGCATCGGCTCCGTCGAGATCGATCTCGAGCGGGCGAATGGCGCGGCTGCGCGGCGCAATGCCGGTAGCGAACTGGCCGAGAGCCTGAAGAACCTGGCTGATCTGCATGGGTCCGGTCTCCCTGAAGTGAAGAGAGCCCTGCGGCCGCCCTCGGGACGGAACAGGGGGGCGACGACGGTCACGCACGCTTGCGGCGTCCGCAAAGTCGAAGTCTCACGAAGATGTCTGTCGATGGTGGCGCCTGCTGGGCACGACTGTGGCGGCGCTGTTCCGTAGATAGGGGCCGGCTGCCTCATTGCAAGAGGTGGAAGATCGGGATTTTGCGCGGAATCGAGGCGGGCGAGCCTGGGAATCGCGAACGGCGCCTTTCGGCGCCGTTAGGATATGTGGCGGAGAGGAGAAGCGAAGATGCCCCCTCTAGAACTCCTCCCACCCGGTATCCTGAGCACGGCCATTGGCGACCTTGCGGGGTGCGGGGGCCGCCCTGGACTGGACGAAGGCGGCTTCAGCCAGCTGGCGCAGGCGCTCCGGCTCGGAATCGCCCGCCGCGGGGGTGGTGGCCGCTGCCGCGGGAGCCGGGCGGATCGCAGGGCGCGACGCCTTGGTTGGCCGCGCGGGGGAGGACGGGAGGACCTGCGGATAGCCCGTCTGCCCGACAGCCTCGCGGCCGGTCCGGAAGGTCGCAACGAGATCGTTGAGCTGGCCGATGCGCCCGGAGAGCGCATTGGCGGAGGCTGCGCTCTGTTCGGCCAGGGCCGCGTTCTGCTGCGTCATCTCGTCGAGATGCGCCACCGCCTGGCTCATTTCATCGATGCCGTTGGCCTGTTCGCCCGAAGCCGCCGAGATATCGGCGATGGTGGCGGCGACCTTCTGTGAGGCTTCGAGGATGCGCGCGAGCTGGTCGCCGGCCTGGCGCACGAGCTTCACGCCTGCGCCGACTTCGGTGTTCGAGGAGGAAATCAGCCCGGAGATGTCCTTGGCCGCCTCGCCCGAGCGCTGGGCGAGCGTGCGCACCTCGGAGGCGACGACGGCAAAGCCCTTGCCGGCCTCGCCGGCGCGGGCCGCTTCCACCGCGGCGTTGAGAGCGAGCAGGTTGGTCTGAAAGGCGATGTCGTCGATGACGCGGATGATGTCGGAGATCTTCTGCGAGGCCGCTTCGATGCGGGCCATGGCCTCGACAGCCTGGCTGGCGATGGCGCCGCCGCTCTCGGCGGCCTCCATCGCATCGGTGGCGATGCGCGCGGCATCCTTCGAGGCCTGGGCCGAGGCCTTGACGGAGGCGGCGAGCTCCTCGGTGGTCGCCGCGGTCTCCTCGAGCGAGGAAGCCTGTTCCTCGGTTCGCTTCGAGAGATCCTCGGCGCCCATGTTGATCTCGCGGGCGGCGAGGCCGACATCGGCCGAAGTGGTCTGGATGGTGGCGACCGTGTCGGAGAGGCGATCGACGGTCTCGTTGATGGCCCCCTTCAGATCGGCGAAGCGGCCGCGATAGGCAGTCTCGACCCGATTTGTCAGGTCGCCGCCAGCGATCGCCTTCAAGGCCTGCGCGAACTCAGTCGTCGCTGAATCGACGACCGCGTTGATCTCGTTGAGGCCCGTGACCAATCGCTGCATCTGCTCGTCGGCACCATCGATCTGCAGCCGGGCTGAGAAATCACCGGCGGCAGCCGCCGCGACCACCTCGCCGACGTCCGAGACCACGGCCTCCATCGACTGCGCCCGCGCCAGCCGCGCCGCTGCCGAGGCGCGTTCCTGTTCCTGCAGCAACGCGACCTGCTCCGTGCTCTGGCGCAGCACCGCGACGGCTCGTGCCATGGCTCCGATCTCGTCGGGGCGCTCGGAATGCGGGACGTCGATCCTGGTGTCGCCAGCGGTCAGCTTTTCCATGACGGTGCTGAGGTCGAGGAGCGGGCGGGTGATCGAGCGCTGGGCGAAGACCAGGGCGACGCCGGCGGAAATGACGAGGGTTGCCAGCAGGACGAGCGGCAGGACCCACTGGACCTGGCGGGTGAAGGCGGTCGCCTCGTCTCCGACGAGGATGCCCGCTTTCTCGGTGGCCTGGCTGAAGCCGATGAGCAGGTCGTTCAGCGCCTTGCGGTTGGCGCGGTTCTGCTCGTTGTTGCCTTGGGCGTTCGCGGCCGCGGGCGACACGCTGCGGCCAAGGCGGACGGTTTCGCCCCGGAAGGTGATGAAGTCCTCGACCGCCTTGGCGATCCGGTCGACGGTGTCGCGCTGCTCGGTCGGCGCGATCTTCTGCAGATCGGCTACGAATGTACGCAGGGCCGGAAAGCGGTCTTCGACGCCCTTGGCGAAAGGCTCCGCCTCCTGGGAATTCTTGGCCATGTAGATGCCGCGCGAATCCATCACGACGGCAGTCACGAGGCCGTTGATCCGCTGGGTCAGCAGCGCGACATTCCCCTGGATCTCGGAGCGCGTGTTCAGGTCGTCGGCCCTGTGCAGGCCATAGAGACTGATGATCGCAGACATGATGGCGCCGCCCGCGACGATGGCGAGCATGGCGAGGATCTTCAGGCGAATGGATTTCATGATGATGGTCCCGGGGCGGCTTCCTGAACGAGAAAGCCGTTTCAACCAGACGACCTTTTGCCAGCGATCATAAAAATCTGCTTAAGAGGCGCACGCTGCGCTGACGTAGAATTCGAGCGTTGTCGATCGAAGTCGATTGAATATGACTCAACGTCATCTCGTCCATGTCGTGTGCAGAGACAAGGGCGCGTCGTATCTGCACTTGTATCGGTCGATCCCTCTGCCATCCGGCAACCTGCCGCTGGGGATCATCGCGTCACGCTCGCGGCCGAGCCAATGCCGGTCCAACACGGAGTAACGCTACCTCCCCCTTGATCGCGGGGCCTTGCCTGAACATGTTGGGTCTTCCGCAGTCGAGATCCCGGTTTCCGTTTCCCATGTCCGAATCCAGCAATGCCCCTGTCATGCACGCCACCACCATCCTGATGGTGCGCAAGGGCGGCCGCGTCGTCATCGGCGGCGACGGCCAGGTCTCGCTCGGCCAGACGATCATGAAGGGCAACGCCAGGAAGGTGCGCCGTCTCGCCAAGGGACAGGTGATCGCAGGCTTCGCCGGCGCCACCGCCGATGCCTTCACCC
Source organism: Bosea sp. AS-1 (assembly GCF_002220095.1). Lineage (GTDB taxonomy): Bacteria > Pseudomonadota > Alphaproteobacteria > Rhizobiales > Beijerinckiaceae > Allobosea. The sequence continues at coordinate 177,638 of NZ_CP022372.1, read as the reverse complement.
TGTTCGAGCGGCTGGAGAGCAAGCTGGAGCAGTATCCGACGCAGCTGCTACGGGCCTGCGTCGAGCTCGCCAAGGACTGGCGCACCGACCGCTATCTGCGCCGGCTCGAGGCGATGCTGCTCGTCGCCGACAAGGAGGTCTCCCTGCTGATCTCGGGCACGGGCGACGTGCTGGAGCCGGAGGCCAGCGAGCATGGCGCGGTGATGGCGATCGGCTCCGGCGGCAACTACGCGCTTTCGGCGGCGCGTGCCCTGATCGATGTCGAGCCCGATGCCGAGGCGATCGTGCGCAAGGCGATGAAGATCGCCGGCGACATCTGCGTCTATACCAATCACAGCCTCGTCATCGAGACGCTCGAGGCGGCGTGACCGCCCTCGCCGCTGCTCACTTCACCTGGATGCATCCTCTGCAATGACCAGCTTTTCCCCCCGCGAGATCGTTTCCGAGCTCGACCGTTTCATCGTTGGCCAGAAGGACGCCAAGCGCGCCGTCGCCATCGCGCTGCGCAACCGCTGGCGCCGCCAGCAGCTCGAAGGCCCGCTGCGTGAGGAGGTCTCGCCCAAGAACATCCTGATGATCGGGCCGACCGGCTGCGGCAAGACCGAGATCGCGCGGCGCCTCGCCAAGCTGGCGAATGCGCCCTTCCTCAAGGTCGAGGCCACCAAGTTCACCGAGGTCGGTTATGTCGGCCGCGACGTCGAATCGATCGTGCGCGACCTGCTCGAGATCGCGATCGCGCTGGTGCGCGAGAGCCGGCGCAAGGACGTCGAGGCCAAGGCCCAGCTCGCGGCCGAGGAGCGTGTGCTCGATGCCCTCGTCGGAGCGAATTCCAGTCAGGCGACGCGTGAGTCCTTCCGCCGCAAGCTGCGCAACAACGAGCTCGACGACAAGGAAATCGAGGTCGAGGTGGCGGCTGGTGCCGGAGCGGCCGCACCGATGTTCGAGGTGCCGGGCATGCCGGGCGCGTCGATCGGCGCGATCAACCTGTCCGACATGTTCGGCAAGGCTTTCGGCCAGAAGGGCAAGCCCAAGCGCATGCTGGTCAAGGATGCGCATGCGCCGCTTCTGGCTGAGGAAAGCGACAAGCTGATCGACCAGGAAGCCATCGTCCAGGCGGCGATCCGCGAGGTCGAGGAGAACGGCATCGTCTTCCTCGACGAGATCGACAAGATCTGCGCCCGCGAGGGCAAGGGCGGCGCCGATGTCTCGCGCGAAGGCGTGCAGCGCGATTTGCTGCCGCTGATCGAGGGCACGACCGTTGCGACCAAGCACGGTGCGGTGAAGAGCGACCATATCCTGTTCATCGCCTCGGGCGCCTTCCACGTCTCGCGCCCCTCCGATCTTTTGCCCGAGCTGCAGGGTCGTCTGCCGATCCGCGTCGAGCTCAACCCGCTCGATGTCGAGGATTTCAAGCGCATTCTGACCGAGACGGAAGCGAGCCTGATCAAGCAATCGGTAGCCTTGATGGCGACCGAGGAGGTCGCGATCGCGTTCAAGCCAGATGCGATCGATGCCATCGCCCGCATCGCCGTCGAGGTGAACTCCACCGTCGAGAATATCGGTGCGCGCCGGCTCCAGACGGTGATCGAGCGCATTCTCGACGAGATCTCCTTCACCGCGCCGGACCGCTCCGGCGAGACAGTGACGATCGACGCGGCCTATGTCGAGGCGCGCATCGGGGACCTTGCCAAGAACGCCGATCTGAGCCGGTTCATCCTCTGATGGCCGAATCGGGGGAGCAGGTATCGGAGCCGCCCTCCCGCCTTGCCCGTGATTCGGCGGTGGTCGGCGCCGCGACCATTGCCTCGCGCCTCCTCGGCTTCGCGCGCGACGTGCTGATCGCGCGTCTGCTGGGCGGCGGGCCCGTTGCGGATGCCTATCTCGCGGCGCTGCGATTGCCCAACCTCGTTCGCCGGGTGCTCGGCGAAGGCGGTCTCAATGCGCCCTTCGTCCCGCTCTATCTCGCGACTGCGCGTGAACGAGGCGAGGTCGAGGCGCGCCGCTTCGCCGCCGAGGCGACCGGCAACCTGACTTTCCTGCTTCTGGCTTTGGTGGTGGCGGGGGAACTGTTCGCGCCCTGGCTGGTACTCGGTCTTGCCGGCGGTTTTGCCGATGAGCCGGCGACGCTGGACTTTGCCGCGTACTATACGCGATTGATGCTGCCTTTCCTGCTGTTGACGACGCTGGCCGCGCTGCTCGCGGCGCTGCTCAATGCCGAAAGACGCTTCGCCGTCGCGGCTTTGGCGCCGGCCCTGATGAACGCCATCCTGCTCGTCCTGCTGCTGGTGCTGCATATTTACGGCACGGTGCCCGAGATTGCGGCACAGTGGCTCGCGATCGGCGTCAGCCTCACCGGCCTTGCGCATCTTGCGATGATCCTGCTGGCGCTCCGCGGTCTCGGCCTGCCGCGTCCGAGCCTGCGCTGGTCATCCGACATGACCCGCCTGCTGCGTACCGGCGGCGCGACCCTGCTCGCCGCCTCGGCGGCGCAGCTTGTCCTGCTGGTCGCGACGCAGATCGCCTCGATGGAGCCCGGCGCCGTTTCGGCGCTCTATTACGCCGATCGCGTCTTCCAGCTCCCGCTCGGCTTCGTCGGCGTGGCGATGGGCACCGTCGTGCTCTCCGACATGGCGAGCGTCGCCGGCCATGACGGCCCGGATGCGATGTTGGGGCAGTCGCTGGCGCTGGGCCTGGCGCTCGCTCTGCCGGCTGGCACCGCGCTCGTTGCTCTTGCCGATCCGATCGTCTCGGTGCTGTTCGAGCATGGCCGCTTCGAGGCGGCGGATCGCGTGCGCACCGCCGCGGCGCTCGCGGCCTTTGGCTATGGCCTGCCTTTCGCCATCGCGGCAAAGGTTTTTGGCCAGATCTATTTTGCGCGGCGCCTGCCACGCCTGCCCTTGCTGTCGGGGGGGCTGGCGTTGCTGGTGGCGGCGCTCGTCGGCTTCGGGTTGGCCGGTGGCGGCAACGCCGCGCAGATCGCGGCCATCGCCGCGACGCTCGCTTTCGTCGTGCAGGCCGTCATGCTCGGGGGCATGCTGGTTCGGGACGGCATCTGGCGCCCGAGCGTGAGCAATCTGCGACCTATCGCTGCCAGCCTTGCCGCGAGCGCGGTCATGCTGGGCGCCCTGCCGCTGCTGCTCGGCGCATTGGCGGGGCCACTCGCCGCCGACCAGCCTCTGTTGCATCGCGCCGCTGCGCTGGCGCTGCTCTGCCTCGGCGGGCTCGTCGTCTATGCTGCGGTGGGCGCGATGCTGGGCGCCTTCGGCGCTCTCCCCTTGCGCAAGCGGCGGGCTTGAGCCAGAAGCGCCCCTTCCTCCCTCCATCGTGACGACGGAGTGCCCCATGTCGGGTTTTCACCAGCGCGTATTCTCAGGCATGCAGCCGACCTCGACGCTGCATCTCGGCAACTATCTCGGCGCGCTGACCAACTGGGTCGCGATGCAGAAGACGCATGAATGCGTGTTTTGCGTCGTCGATATGCACGCGATCACGATGTGGCAGGACCCTGCGGACCTCAAGCGGGCCATCCGCGAGGTGACCGCTGCCTATATCGCGGCTGGCATCGACCCGCAGAAGAGCATCATCTTCAACCAGAGCCAGGTCTCGGGCCATGCCGAGCTTGCCTGGATCTGCAACTGCATCGCGCGGCTGGGCTGGATGAACCGGATGACCCAGTTCAAGGAGAAGGCCGGCAAGGACCGCGAGAACGCTTCGCTCGGGCTCTACGCCTATCCGAGTCTGATGGCCGCCGACATCCTGCTCTACAAGGCGACGCATGTGCCGGTCGGCGAGGACCAGAAACAGCATCTGGAACTCACCCGCGACATCGCCCAGAAGTTCAACAACGACTTCGCGCCGCAGATCGCCGAGCTCGGCCTGGGGACGGGCGAGCTCGGCTTCTTCCCGCTGCCCGAGCCGATGATCATGGGCCCGGCGCAGCGTGTCATGAGCCTGCGCGACGGCACCAAGAAGATGTCGAAATCGGACGCTTCCGACTATTCGCGCATCAACCTGACCGACGATGCCGACGCCATCGCCCAGAAGATCCGCAAGGCCAAGACCGATCCCGAGGCCCTTCCCTCGGAGGAGAAGGGGCTGGAAGGTCGCCCCGAGGCTGAGAATCTCGTCGGCATCTACGCTGGTCTCTCGGGGATGGCGAAGGCAGCTGTGCTGAAGGAGTTCGGCGGCGGCCAGTTCTCCGGCTTCAAATCGGCGCTGGTCGATCTTGCGGTCGAGAAGCTCGCGCCCATCGCCGAGGACATGCGCCGGCTGCTCGCCGATCCGAAGCATATCGACGCCATTCTCGGCGCCGGTGCGGCCCGTGCCGACACCATCGCGGCGCCGATCATGCGCGAGGTCAAGGATATCGTCGGTTTCGTCCGCAGCTGAGGCGCGGAGCGGAAATGCGGAAGGCCCGGTTTCGGGCGAGGGGCTTGCGCCGGGCTGCCGGCGCAGGCCACCATGCCGCTTCCTGAAGCGGCGGCAGGCTTGATCCATGGTCAAACGACGGCGGTCCTACGAGACGGGCCATCGCCCGAAATTTCTCGCGGTGGTCGATGACAGCGAGGAGTGCGCCAAGGCGCTGCGCTTTGCGGCGCGTCGCTGCGCCCGTGTCGGCGCGGCCATCGTGCTGCTCGGTGTCGCCACGCCGCCCGAGCACGAAAACTGGCTCGGCGTCGGCGAGGTGATGCGAGCGGAGGCGGAGGAGCAGGCCGAGAAGCGTCTCGATGCGGCCGCGTCCGTTATTCGCGCGCTCGCCGGCCTCGAGCCCGAGAAGGTGGTGCGCACCGGCAACAAGGCCGACGAGCTGGTGAAGCTGATCGAGGAGGACGAGGACATCTCGCTTCTCGTCCTGGCCGCCGGCACCGGCCGCGAAGGGCCGGGTCCGCTCGTCAGCGCGCTCGCCGGCAAGTCCTCCGCGAATTTCCCGATCCCCGTCGCCATCGTCCCCGGCCATCTGGAGGACGAGGAGATCGATGCGCTGGCGTGACCCGCCATTCCTTCCGGCTGGAATGATTCCATCCGTCGGCCTATATCGAAGCCAGGAACGGCGACCTTGAACCGCCGGTACTGGAGGTATCCATGTTTATTCAGACCGAAGCGACGCCGAATCCGGCGACCTTGAAGTTTCTCCCCGGACGCATCGTCATGGGCAGCGGCACCCTCGACATGCGCGACCCCGCCGAGGCCGAGCGCTCGCCGCTGGCGCAGCGCCTGTTCGGCGTCTCCGGCGTCTCCGGCGTGTTCCTCGGCTCCGATTTCATCACCGTCACCAAGTCGGACGGTGAATGGCCGCATCTCAAGCCCGCGATTCTCGGCGCGATCATGGAGCATTTCATGTCGGGCGCGCCGGTCCTGTCGGAGGGCTCGGCCACGGACGCGATCGAGGAGGGCGAGTTCTTCGCACCGGAGGACAGCCAGACCGTCGAGACGATCAAGGACCTGCTGGAAACCCGCATCCGTCCGGCCGTGGCCGGCGACGGTGGCGACATCACCTTCCGTGGCTATCGCGATGGTACGGTCTATCTCGTCATGAAGGGCGCCTGCTCGGGCTGCCCCTCCTCGACAGCGACGCTGAAGCACGGCATCCAGAACCTGCTGCATCACTTCCTGCCGGAAGTGCAGGGCGTCGAGGCGGTTTAGGCGTCGGTTTCCCGCAAGAAATGGAAGGTTGAGCCTGCTCCGATGCGCATTCTCGCGATCGACACCGCGCTCGGTGCCTGCTCGGCCTGTGTGCTCGAAGCCGGCGAGGCCGAGCCCCTCGCCCGCGAACAGCTCGCCATGGATCGCGGCCATGCCGAGGCGCTGATGCCGCTGATCGAGCGGGTGATGGATGCGGTCGAGGGCGGGTTCTCCTCGCTTGATCGCGTCGCCGTCACCGTCGGGCCGGGTAGCTATACCGGCCTGCGCGTCGGCGTCAGCGCCGCACGCGCGATCGCCTTCGCAGCCGGCATCCCAGCCGTCGGCGTCACGACGGTGGCGTCGAGCGCCGCGCCGCTGATCGGCCGCGAATCCGGCCGTGTGATCGCCGCGGCGCTCGACGCCAAGCACGGCCAGGTCTGGTTCCAGGCGCTGAGCGCCGAAGGCAAGCCGCTCGTTTCGCTGAGGCAGGTCAGTTATCGCGATGCGGCGCGCGCCATCGGTGCCGGGCCGGTCAGCCTGGTGGGTTCCTCGGCGCTGGCGGTGGCGAACGAAGCCTGGGCGATCGGTCTCGACGCGGTGGTTGTCGATAATGCCAAGGCGCCGGATATCGCCTGGGTAGCGCGGCTCGGTATGATCGCCGATCCGGATGCCGCCCCGCCGCGACCGCTTTACCTCAAGGCGCCGGAAACGACCCCGCAGGACAAGGCGAGGCTGCCGCGTCGATGACGTCATCCTCCAAACGGTGGTTGACCTTGCGGTAGCTCGTGCGAACAAGCGGTATGGATTGGTTGCGCAGGCTCCTTCACCCTGATTCGGCCCCCGCGCGGACGGCGCGTCTCGATGCCGCCCATGCGCGACAGGTCGCGGCCCTGCATCACCAGGGCGGCTTTGCCCGCGGCTGGGAGCCGGCGGAATGCGCCGCGCTGATCGCCGATGCCGGCGTCGTGACGGATGGGGTGTTCAGCGGCCGAGGCCGCAGCCCCGAAGGTTTCGTGATCTCGCGCAAGGCGGCGGACGAAGCCGAAATCCTCAGCATCGTCGTCGCTCCGGCGCGTCGCCGCGACGGTCTCGGCCGGTCTCTGCTGGCCGCTCATCTCGCTCATCTGGCCGGCGAGGGGATCGCCCAGGTCTTCCTCGAGGTCGAGGAAGGCAACGAGCCGGCCGAGCGGCTCTATCGCCATTTCGGCTTCCGCGAGGTCGGCCGCCGCAAGGGCTATTATCCCAAGCCTGACGGCACGCGGGCGACCGCCATCGCAATGCGGCTCGATCTTGCGTGACATCTGCCGGCAATCGGGCGATGACAGCGCGGCGCACCGGCACGAAGGCACGATTTTCGGACGGTGCAACAAAGGCCACTCGCAGCAGGACCACACGCCGCCGATGACCGGACCCGCTCACGCATGAACGGATTATCCGCCGGCGCCCTGTGCCGCCTCCTGCTGCTTGGGTCCGGCACGCTTGTTTTGGTCCTGCTGCAACTCGTTACCCGGCGCGTCCTGCCTGCGCGGGCCGGCACCCTGCCGCTGCGCTTCCATCGGCTGGCCTGCTTCTGCCTGGGCGTGCGGCGGCGCGTCAGGGGCACGCCGCCGCCGCCCGGGACTGGCGCGCTGATCGTCGCCAACCACGTTTCCTGGCTCGATATCTGCGTTCTCGGCGCCGAGCGCGAGCTGTCCTTCGTCGCCAAGAGCGAGGTGGCGGGCTGGCCGGTCATCGGTTTCCTGGCCAGCCTGCAGCGCACCGTCTACATCGACCGCCAGCGCCGCGGCGCCACGGCCGGTGTTGCGGCCGCGATGGGCGCGCGCATCGCGGCGGGAGAGGACGTTGTCCTCTTCGCGGAGGGCACCACGGGAGACGGAACGCGCATCCTGCCCTTCCGCTCTTCGCTGCTGGGCGCCGCGCATCAGGCGATCGGCGACACCGAATCCGACGTCACCGTCTACCCGCTGACCATCACCTATACCGGCTTGCAGGGCCTGCCCGGCGGACGCCTCGAGCGCGCCGCCCTCGCCTGGTATGGCGATACCGAGCTCGCGCCGCATCTGAAATACGTGCTGGACTGCGGTGCGGTCGATGTCGAGCTGGTCTGGGGCACGCCGATCGCGATGGGCCGGGCGACATCGCGCAAGGAAGCGACGCGGCGCGCCGAGGCAATGGTGCGCACGGCCCGCCAGGAAGCTGTGACCGGCCGTCCAGCCGTCTGAGAGAGCCGGCCGGCACGGCGCTTGCTTTCCTCCCTTTGCGGCAGGCCGGCCGTTTCCAAGCTGCGCGAACCGGAGTAAGGAGACGGTTTGGAGATCCCGACCGCGACGATGAAGAAAGTCCACATCAAGTCCTTCGGCTGCCAGATGAACGTCTATGACGGACAGCGCATGGCCGACATCTTGGGCGAGCAGGGCTATGAGGAGACGGCGACGCCGGAAGGCGCGGATCTGATCCTGCTCAACACCTGCCATATCCGCGACCGTGCCGTGCAGAAGGTCTATACCGAGCTCGGCAAGCTGCGCGACATCAAGACCGCCCAGAAGGCCGAGGGCCAGGAAACCAGGATCGTCGTCGCCGGCTGCGTCGCGCAGGCCGAGGGTGGCGAGATCCAGCGCCGCCAGCCCGCGGTCGACCTCGTCGTCGGTCCGCAGGCCTATCATCGCCTGCCGGAGCTGCTGGCCGAGGCGGCGGGCAAGCGCGTCGTCGATACCGACCTGCCGATCGAGGACAAATTCGGCTTCCTGCCGGCCCCGAAGCCGCAGGTCATCCGCGCGCGCGGCGTCTCGGCCTTCGTCACGGTTCAGGAAGGCTGCGACAAGTTCTGCGCCTTCTGCGTCGTGCCTTATACCCGCGGTGCCGAATTCTCCCGGCCGGTCGCACAGGTCGTGGCCGAGGTCGAGCGATTGGCCGAGGCCGGCGTGCGCGACGTCACGCTGATCGGCCAGAACGTCAACGCCTATCACGGCGAAGGGCCGGACGGTGCCGTCTGGGGGCTGGCGCGGCTGATGCACAAGGTTGCCGAGGTGCCGGGCATTGCCCGCATCCGCTATACCACGAGCCATCCCAGAGACATGGACGACGACCTCATCGCCGCCCATCGCGATCTGCCGCAGGTCATGCCGTTCCTGCATCTGCCGGTGCAGGCGGGCTCGGACCGCATCCTCGCTGCGATGAACCGCAAGCATACCGGCGACGAGTATCGCCGGCTGGTCGAGCGTATCCGCGAAGCCCGGCCCGACATCGCCCTATCCTCGGACTTCATCGTCGGCTTTCCCGGCGAGACCGATGCCGATTTCGAGGACACGATCCGCCTCGTCGACGAGATCGGCTTCGCCTCGAGCTATTCCTTCAAATATTCGCCGCGCCCCGGCACCCCTGCGGCCGATCTCGGCGACCAGATCCCGCGTGAGCTCATGGACGAGCGGCTCTATCGCCTGCAGGAGCGGATCGAGCATCACCGCCAGGCCTTCAACGCGGCGATGCTCGGCCGGACTGTGGATGTCCTGCTGGAACGGGCTGGTCGCCATCCGGGGCAGCTTGCGGGCAAGTCGCCCTATCTGCAGGCTGTGCAGATCGACAGCGACACGAATCAGATCGGCGATATCGTGCGGGTGGTGATCGAGCAAAAGAGCACCAATTCGCTCTTCGGCCGCAAGCTCGGGGCCGAGGATGGTTCGCGAAAGGAAATGGCCGCTTGAGCGCGCCCTGCCCCGTCCCCATCTGCGTGTTGAGGACGCCCTGTCATCAGGCTGAGATTGTTGCGTTCGGTTATGCTGTGAGACGACCTGGCCGGTCGTTCCTGCCCGGCCGGAACCCCCGTCAGGGAGATGACGCATTTGGCACAGGCTGATTCGATGACGCCGAAACCCGACCGGAGCCCGCGGCGCGAGGTCGCGCAGACGCGCGGCGAGACCCTCGCTCGCGAGGGCCTGCCCGCTACCGAGGTGACGCTGACCTTCGAAGATAATCGCCTCGCCAGCCTGGTCTTCGGACAGTACGATCAGAACCTCGCTCATCTCGAGCGGCGGCTCGGCGTCGTCGTCAATCCCAACGGCAATCATGTCACGGTGAAGGGCCCGCGCGAGACTGCCGAGCAGGCCAGCCGTGTGCTGAAGACGCTCTATGCCCGCGCCAAGGCGGGCGCGGCGGTGACGCTCGGCGATGTCGACGGCGCGATCGAGGAAAGCAACGTCCAGCGCTCGCTCTTCCCGACGGCCGACACGAGCAAGACCGCCTTCGACGCGATCGTTACGAGAAAACGGGGACCGGTCAGAGCCCGCAACGCGGCGCAGGACGCCTATCTGCGCCAACTCAAGCGCCATGAGCTCGTTCTCGCCGAAGGCCCGGCCGGCACCGGCAAGACCTGGCTCGCGGTCGGGCATGCCGTCTCGCTGATCGAGCAGGGCGTGGTCGAGCGCATGATCCTGTCGCGCCCGGCCGTCGAAGCCGGCGAACGGCTCGGCTTCCTGCCCGGTGACATGCGCGAGAAGGTCGATCCCTATCTCAGGCCGATCTACGACGCCCTCAACGACTTCATGGAGGCGCGCCATGTCGAGCGCGGCCTGCAGACCGGCATGATCGAGATCGCGCCGCTCGCCTTCATGCGCGGCCGCACCCTGACCAATGCGGTCGTGCTGCTCGACGAGGCCCAGAACGCCACCTCGATGCAGATGAAGATGTTCCTCACCCGCCTGGGCGAGGGTTCGCGCATGATCATCACCGGCGATCCGTCGCAGATTGACCTGCCGCCGGGCCAGCGCTCGGGCCTCGTCGAGGCGGTGAAGCTGCTCAAGGACGTCGAGGGTATCGGCTATGCCCGCTTCGAGGAGGGCGACGTCGTCCGCCATGATCTGGTGCGCCGCATCGTCATGGCTTATGAGACGGCCGCACGCCGCGAGCGCGATGAGCGCGAGGAGGCGATGCGCAATCCCGGCGCGGCGCCTGAGGCGCATCGCGAGGGCGACAGCGAAGGGCTGAAGCGGATGTTGGCGCGGGAGCGGCCGCGATGAAGGATCGACCTCGCGCGCGGCGTTCGGCGCCGCCCGCGAAGACCACCCCGAATCTGGCTCTCGATATCCGCGCCCAGTCGCGCCGCTGGCGCGAGCTGGGCAATCTCGCGATGCTGCGCGCCATCGCTGGCGAGGCGATCACAGCTGGCCTAGCCGTTGCGCCGCGCCAGCCTCTCGATGGCGCCGAGCTCAGCCTGCTTCTGACCGACGATCGGCGCATTCGCATCGTCAACCGCGACTGGCGCGGCTTCGACAAGGCGACGAACGTGCTCTCCTTCCCGGCTGCGCCGCCGGAGCGCATCGCGGCGAGCCCGCTGCTCGGGGACATCGTCGTCGCCTTCGAGACGGTGGAGCGGGAGGCGCAGGCCGAGGGCAAGAGCTTTCCCGACCATTTCCGTCACCTCGTCGTTCACGGGCTCCTTCACTTGCTCGGCGAGGATCATGAGACCGAGGCCGAGGCGCGCCGCATGGAAGCGCTCGAGGTCGCGGCGCTCGCCCGTCTCGGCATAGCCGACCCTTACGCCGATGCCGAACTCGTCACCGAGACGGCATTCGTTTCTGCAGAACCTTCACGATCATGAGCGACGACAGTCGACAGTCACAGAACGAAACCAACGGCCGCGGCCTCGGACACTGGCTTGGCCAGTTCCTCGATCGGCTCGGCCTGCGCGGCGGCGGTACGGCCCGCGAGGAAATCGTCGAGGCACTGGCAGAGGAGAATGGCGAGCTCGCCGATCTTTCGGCGCAGGAGCGCGCCATGCTCACCAATGTGCTGAGCCTGCGCGAGCGCCGCGTCGGCGACGTCATGATTCCGCGGGCGGACATCGTCGCCGTTCCGGCCGATGCGACGCTCGACGAGCTTCTTGCTCATTTCCGCACGGCCGGCCATTCGCGCCTGCCCGTCTTCGACGATTCGCTCGATGACCCGCGCGGCATGGTCCACATCCGCGATTTCCTCGAATACATCGCAGAGAAGGCACATCCCGAGAGCGAGGCCGCTGCCGCTGAATCGGAAACTGCCACGCATGATCTGGCGGTGGTCGACCTTTCCACGCAGCTCTCGGAGACGAAGCTGCTGCGGCCTGTCCTTTATGTCCCGCCCTCCATGCCGGCGGTCGACCTGCTCGTCCGCATGCAGGCGACCCGCACCCACATCGCCCTGGTCATCGACGAATACGGCGGCACGGACGGGCTCGTCTCGATCGAGGATCTGATCGAGATCGTTGTCGGCGACATCGAGGACGAGCACGACAAGGAGGAAGCACCGATCACCCAGACGGGGGAAGGCTGCTTCGCGGCCGATGCGCGCGCCACCCTCGATGAGCTCAAGGAAGCGACCGGGGTCGATCTCTCCGGCAACGAGGTTGCCGACGACATCGATACGCTTGGGGGGCTGATCGTGACGCTTGCCGGCCGGGTGCCGGCGCGGGGCGAGGTGATCGACGGCCCCGAGGGGCTGTCTTTCGAGGTACTCGATTCCGACCAGCGCCGCGTGAAGCGCCTCACCATCCGCCGCCGCGACCAGACGGCGCCCGAAGAAGCGGCGATGGAGCCGGGCTGATGCGCATCACTACGGTTGCGGAGGCCGTCATCCTGGCCTGGGGATGGCGCCGGCGTCTGATCGCCTTCGCCGCCGGTGCCAGTGGCGCGCTTGCCTTGCCGCCGCTCGATCTCTGGCCATTGGTCGTCCTGCCGATGAGCTTCGCGATCTGGCTGATGGACGGTGCGGTCGGGGCGACGCGCTGGCAGCGCTTCCGGTCCGCTTTCATGGTCGGCTGGTGGTGGGGCTTCGGTTTCTTCGTCGCCGGCCTGTGGTGGCTGGGAGCGGCCTTCCTCGTCGAGGCCGATAAATTCGCCTGGGCGATGCCGCTCGGCGTCGTCGCTCTGCCGGCCTTCCTCGCGGTCTTCCCGGCTTTTGCCTTTGGCGCGGCGCGGCTGTTCTGGCCGAAGGGCGCCGGTCGTATCCTCGTCCTGGCGGCGATGCTCGGGATTAGCGAATGGTTGCGTGGCCATGTCCTGACCGGCTTTCCCTGGAACGCCTACGGTATGATGCTGACCGGAGAGGTCCATCTCGAGCAGGTGGCATCGCTCTTCGGGCTCTATGGGCTGACCCTCTTCGCCGTCGCCATCGGCGCCGCTCCAGCGGCGCTGGGAACCGCCACCACATCGTCCGGCCGGTGGCTTCCATCCTTGCTGGCGCTCGCGGCGCTCGCTGGCTTCTTCGCCTATGGCTTCTGGCGCGTGCCGGCCGGTCCTGCGCCGCTCGTTGCCGGCGTGAAGCTGCGGCTGATGCAGCCCAACCTGCCGCAGAATGCCAAGTTCAACGGCAACAACGGCGCGGCGATCCTAGAGCATTACCTGGAACTGAGCGATCGCGCGACGAGCCCCGAGACGCCGGGGCTGCAGGCCGTTACCCATGTGATCTGGCCCGAATCGGCTTTCCCCTTCCTGCTCGGACGCACGCCGCAGGCGCTGTCGCGCATTGCGGCGGCCCTGCCGCCGGACGTGACCCTGATCACTGGCGCGGCGCGGGCTGGCGAGGTCCTGCCCGGAGAAAGCCGGCCGCCGATCTACAATTCCATTCAGGTCGTGAATGACGAGGGCACCATCGTCGCGAGCTACGACAAGGTCCATCTCGTGCCCTTCGGCGAATATCTGCCGCCGATCCTTGGCACGCTGATTCGTGCCGTCGGCCTGTCGCAATTCGTCTCGATCCCGGGCGGTTTCTCTTCGGGCAACACCCATCTGCCGCTGGCGATCAAGGGGCTGCCGAACGCGGCGCCTCTGATCTGCTACGAGGCCGTCTTTCCCGGCGCGGTCGTGCCGCGCGGGCCGCGCCCGGCCTTCTTCCTGAACGTCACCAATGATGGCTGGTTCGGCCAGACCAGCGGCCCCTACCAGCATTTCGCGCAGGCGCGGCTACGCAGCATCGAGGAGGGCCTGCCTCTGGTTCGTGTCGCCAACACCGGCATCTCCGGCGTGGTCGACGCCTATGGCCGCGTCGTCGCGAGCCTGCCGCTGGGGGCCGAAGGTGTGCTCGATGTCGGGTTGCCGCGTTCCGGACCTGAAACCCCTTATGCGCGGCTCGGGGATTTGGCCTTCGCCGGGCTTCTGCTGATGTTCCTCGCTCTGGCCCGGATCCGAGCGGCTTGAGCCTGTTTCAGGAACTTTCGGGCAGGAGAGTGGACCGGCCCGCTTCCTTGTAATACATCACGACCTCCGCGCCGGACCAGGATGGCGGCTCCTGGTCATGATACTGACGTTTGAGCAGGTGAATCATGATCAAGAAGGTACCCAATCCGATCGACCGCCATGTCGGCAGTCGCGTCCGCATGCGCCGCATGCTGGCCGGGATCAGCCAGGAAAAGCTGGGTGAAGCGCTGGGGCTGACGTTTCAGCAGGTCCAGAAATACGAGAAGGGCTCGAACCGCATCAGCGCGAGCCGCCTGCAGCAGATCGCCAAGATGCTCGATGTGCCGGTCGCCTTCTTCTTTGATGGCGCGCCGACCGGTGACGTGCCTGCCGGCGGCTTTTCCGATGCGGCTGCGACGACCTATATCTCCGACTTCCTGTCGACCAGCGAAGGCGTTCAGCTGACCAAGGCCTTCACGCGCATCAAGGATAGCCGCGTCCGCCGCCGCATTATCGATCTCGTCGAGGCCATCGCAAGCGAAACCGCCGAAAAGGCGTAGTTTCGCCGTCGATTTGTTCGACTTGGCGAACGATCTTCCCGATAAACGGATTATTGCGCTTGACGGCGAACGCGTCCGGCTGCAATGACGGAGCGTTTTTCAAACTGGCGCAACCGCGCCTGCCGTCCTCATCGAGGCCAGATTCAAGGGAAGCCGCGACCGTGTCACGCCAGAATTACCTGTTCACCAGCGAATCTGTCTCGGAAGGCCACCCCGACAAGGTCTGTGACCGGATCTCCGACGAGATCGTCGACCTGTTCTTCAAGGAAGCGGTCAAGGCCGGCTACGAACCCGCCAAGGTCCGTGTAGCGGCCGAGACGCTGGCGACGACCAACCGCGTCGTCATCGCCGGCGAGGTCCGCACCCATCTCGACGAGAAGCAGATCAAGTCGAAGGTGAAGTCGGTCGCTCGCAAGGCGATCCGCAACATCGGCTACGAGCAGGACGGCTTCCACTGGAAGAAGGCCAAGATCGACGTGCTGCTGCACCCGCAGTCGGCGGATATCGCCCAGGGCGTCGACGAGGCCGGCAACAAGGATGTCGGCGCCGGCGACCAGGGCATCATGTTCGGCTATGCCAGCCGTGAGACCCCGGAGCTGCTGCCCGCCCCGATCTATTATGCCCACAAGATCCTCGAGACGCTGGCGCTCGCTCGCAAGAAGGGCGAGGGCGATGCCGCCAAGCTCGGTCCCGACGCCAAGAGCCAGGTCACGGTCAAGTACGAGGACGGCAAGCCCGTCGGCGTGACCCAGATCGTGCTCTCGACCCAGCATCTCGATGAGAAGCTGAGCTCCGAGGATGTCCGCAAGATTGTCGAGCCCTATATCCGCCAGGCGCTGCCGGATGGCTGGATCTCGAAGGACACGGTCTGGCACATCAACCCGACCGGCAAGTTCGTCATCGGCGGCCCGGACGGCGACGCCGGCCTGACCGGCCGCAAGATCATCGTCGACACCTATGGCGGCGCAGCTCCGCATGGCGGCGGCGCCTTCTCGGGCAAGGACCCGACCAAGGTCGACCGTTCGGCCGCCTATGCGGCGCGCTATCTCGCCAAGAACATCGTCGCGGCCAAGCTTGCCGATCGCGCCACGATCCAGCTCTCCTATGCCATCGGCGTCGCCAAGCCGCTGTCGATCTATGTCGACCTGCACGGCACCGGCAAGGTCGACGAGGCGAAGCTGGAGGCGGCGCTCGGCAAGATCGTCGATCTCTCGCCGAACGGCATCCGCAACCATCTCGGGCTCAACAAGCCGATCTACGCCAAGACTGCCGCTTACGGCCATTTCGGTCGCAAGGCCGGCCGGGACGGCTCCTTCTCCTGGGAGAAGACCGACCTGGTCGACGCCTTGAAGAAGGCTGTCGCCTGAACCCTGCCCATCGGGTGAATCGGAAAGGCCGGGGCGCTCGCTCCGGCCTTTCCTTTTGGACCGTGGCGGCGTAACCGCCCCGTCACGCAGCAAGATCAGGCCGAAAGACCGATCCGACATGACGAACGACGTCGATCAAGACGAACGGGCCTTCTTCGGCCGGCGCAAGGGCAAGGCCCTGCGCGACGGACAGAGCCATCTGATCGAGCACACGCTGCCGCGCCTGCGCCTGCCGGAAGGTGAGATCGCCGATCTCGAAGCGTTGTTCCCGCAGCCTGTTGAGGCGGTCCGGTTGGAGATCGGCTTCGGCGGCGGCGAACATCTCTTGATGCGAATGCGCGAGAGCCCGCAGATCGGCTTCATCGGCGTCGAGCCCTTCATCAACGGCATGGCCAAGTTCCTGGCCGTAGCCGAGCGCGAGGGGCTGACCAATATCCGCGTCTGGGATGGCGATGCGGCGCTGCTGTTGCCGCGCCTCGCCGCGGGCAGCCTCGATGCCATCGACCTGCTTTACCCTGATCCCTGGCCGAAGCGCCGGCAGCGCAAGCGCCGCTTCGTCTCGGAGCGGACGCTCGGTCTCTTTGCCCGCGCGCTCAGGCCCGGCGGGCGCTTCCGCTTCGCCAGCGATATCGACGATTATGTCGGCTGGACTCTGTCGCGGCTGCTGGCTTCGCCGGACTTCGATTGGACCGACGAGCGGCCGAGCGATTGGCGTACGCCCTATCCGGGCTGGATCCGGACCCGCTACGAGGCGAAGGCGGTCCGGGAAGGCCGGATCTCCAGCTATCTCACGGCCTTGCGTCGCGCATCCTGAGGAAGCCGAGCACGCGCTGGGCCGTGTTCTGGGCGAGGTTGCGGAAGCTGTCGCGGGCTCGCTCGATGGCGGCTTCCGACTTGCCGTAGTCCTTGCGCAGCGCGATCAGCGCCGCCGTGGTCTCCCAGGACCAGCCGAGCCCGCGCCCGACGAGCAGCACGGCCTCGCGATCGGCGCCGAGGACGATCTGCTCGGCCGCCGGCAGGCTGAGCTGCGCCAGTACGGCGAGCGCGCAGATCGCGTGTTCGGTCCGGCTCTCTTCGGCCAGGGCTCGCACCTTTGCCTCGTTGAGCTTCCCGGCTTCGTTGAGCTCGCGGATTTCCGCGAGCGCTGCGCTGATCGGACCGAGCTCGCCCGGCATCTGGCCTGCTGCGGTGAGGGCTTCGGCGCCGCGTTCGACGGCGTCGTCGATCTCTCCGGTCAAGGCTGGCGCGAGGCTTTCGGTGAGGCGTCTGCGGGCGGCGCTCTTGGCAGCCCGCATCAATTGCTCGGAGAGTTCGGCGGGGATGTCGCGGCGCAGGCCGAGCGTCGCCTGCAGCGCGTCGTCCTGTACGGCCCGCATCACCAGCACGCCCATGCCGTGCCGCGAGAAGCGCGCCGTCTGGTTGGCCGCGACGGCATGCGTCACGACGCGGCCGCCGCGCAGGATCAGGAAATCGGTGACCGGCTCGCCGAGATTCGGCCGCTCGGTGATGGCGAGCATATGGTCGCGGCCCTTGGCGGCCGAGATCGCCACGAGGTCCTGGTCGCTCAGCCGGGGCGAATGGATGAGGACCGGGCGCGCGACGGCGATCTCGTCGAGGGCGAGCTGGTGGACGACGCCGTTCGGCGCGTTCGGGACCGGCGCCAGCCGCTCCGCCAGCTCGACACGGGCGCGCAGCTCGATCGCCCGCGACAGCCGCCCGATCACGACGTCGAAGATACCGACCTGCTCTTCGCCCATGTCGACGGCCGTGGCGAGGAACAGATCGGTGAGCTGGGCGAGAATGCCGGCGCGCTCGGTGCCGGAGCCGCGCAGCATTGTCGATTCCAGGTCCCGCAGCAGTGTCGCGACCGCTCTCATCCCGTGTCCTCGCACAGCGTTTCGGCGCGAGGGTGGCAGGCAAGGATGACCAACGGGTTAGCGGGATTGGCAAAATTCCCGTTGCCGGGCGCCGGCTTGCGGCTGTGCTTGCATCTTGGCGCGGAGCGGACTACATAGCGCCCAACAGCTCTGGTATCGGTTACGGCCGATGATCAAGAGCGGGCCTGCCGGCCCGCTCTTTTTTATTGGCCGCGATCCCGGAGGCACAGGGACGGTCCGGGCCGCGAATCCTCCGATGAACGAACCGACAAGCGAAGCGACCGAAGCGCGTATCGTCGTGGAAAGCGGCGTTGCCGCACGCGTGGCGGCGATCGTCGAGCCGGCGATCGCTGATCTCGGCTACCGGTTGGTGCGCGTGCGCGTCACCGGCCAGAACGGCTGCACCGTGCAGATCATGGCCGAACAGCCGGACGGTTCGATGACCGTCGAGGGCTGCGAGGAGATCAGCCAGGCGGTTTCGCCGGTGCTCGATGTCGACGATCCGATCCAGGCAGCCTATCATCTGGAAGTATCGTCTCCGGGGATCGATCGCCCGCTGGTGCGCGCGAGTGATTTTGAGCGCTGGGCCGGGCATCTCGCCAAGATCGAGACGAGCGAGCCTGTCGCCGGTCGCAAGCGTTTCCGCGGCATCCTGCGTGGCGTCGCCGGGAAGGATGCGCTGCTGGCGCGCGACGACGCGAAGAGCGACGAAGAGCGCGATGTCGCGATTCCGATGGCGCTGATCACAGAGGCGCGCCTTGTGTTGACCGATGCGCTGGTCACCGAGTCGCTGCGCCGCGGCAAATCGGGCCTGCCGCCCGAGATGCCGGCGGCCGACGAGATCGCGAGCCCGAAGAAGGGCCGTGGAAAATCGCTGGGGCCGCGCCCGGGCAAGAAGAGCGGACCGGCTCCGCGCGAAACAGACACGGAAGAGGAGTGAGCGCCATGGTCGTCGCCGCTAACAGGCTCGAATGGCTGCAGATCGCGGATGCCGTCGCCCGCGAGAAATCGATCGACCGGCAGATCGTGCTCGACGCGATGGAAGACGCCATCGCCCGCGCCGCCCGCTCGCGCTACGGCGCCGAGACCGATGTCCATGCCGAGATCAACACCAAGACCGGTGAGCTGCGCCTGGCGCGCCATCTCCAGGTCGTCGAGACGGTCGAGAACCCGGCGATCGAGATCACCGTCGACGAGGCCAAGCGCCATAATCCGGCTGCGCAGGTCGGGGATGTCATCGCCGATCCGCTGCCGCCCTTCGATTTCGGTCGCATCGCCGCCCAGTCGGCCAAGCAGGTCATCGTCCAGAAGGTGCGCGAGGCCGAGCGCGACCGTCAGTACGACGAGTACAAGGATCGCATCGGCGAGATCGTCAACGGCGCGGTCAAGCGCGTCGAATACGGCAATGTCTTCGTCGATCTCGGTCGTGGCGAGGCGATCATCCGTCGCGACGAGATGATCCCGCGCGAGACCTTCAAGGTCGGCGACCGGGCTCGCGCCTATGTCTACGACGTGCGCCGCGAGCCGCGTGGCCCGCAGATCTTCCTGTCGCGCACTCATCCGCAGTTCATGGCCAAGCTCTTCGGCCAGGAAGTGCCCGAGATTTACGACGGCATCGTCGAGGTGAAGGCCGTCGCCCGCGACCCCGGCTCGCGCGCCAAGATCGCCGTGATCTCGCGCGATTCCTCGATCGACCCGGTCGGTGCCTGCGTCGGCATGCGCGGCTCGCGCGTGCAGGCCGTGGTCGGCGAGCTTCAGGGCGAGAAGATCGACATCATCCCGTGGTCGCCGGACGTCGCGACCTTCGTCGTCAACGCCCTGCAGCCGGCGGAAGTCGCCAAGGTCGTGCTCGACGAGGAGGCCGACAAGATCGAGGTCGTGGTGCCTGACGAGCAGCTCTCGCTCGCGATCGGCCGTCGCGGCCAGAACGTGCGCCTCGCTTCGCAGCTCACCGGCTGGGACATCGACATCCTCACCGAGCAGGAGGAATCCGAGCGTCGCCAGAAGGAGTTCCTGCAGCGTACCGAGCTGTTCATGAACGCGCTGAACGTCGACGAGACGGTCGGCCAGCTCCTGGCCTCGGAAGGCTTCCGCAATGTCGAGGAGGTCGCCTATGTCGACCTCGCCGAGCTGGCCTCGATCGAGGGCTTCGACGAAGACACGGCAGCGGAGATCCAGAATCGGGCGCAGGAGCACCTCGCCGCCATCGAGGCCGAGCTTGACGAGAAGCGTCGTGCGCTCGGCGTCGAGGACGCCTTGCGCGAGGTCGAGGGCGTCACCACTTCCATGATGGTCGCGCTCGGCGAGAACGACGTGAAGACCGTCGAGGATCTCGCGGGTTGCGCCACCGACGATCTGGTCGGCTGGACCGAGCGCAAGGATGGCGAAGCCGTCCGGCACGCCGGTTATCTCGACGGTTTCGATCTGTCGCGTCAGGATGCCGAGGCCCTGATCATGTCGGCTCGCATCCATGCGGGTTGGATCGAAGCGCCTGCCGAGGAGCCTGAAGCCGAGGCCGGCGAGGCGGCTGAAGCCTGAGCGGAGCGCCCGCGATGAAGGCCGCGGCGCGGAAGGATGGACCGGAACGCAGTTGCGTCGTCACCCGCGCGGTGAAGGCGCCCGACGATCTGATCCGTTTCGTCGCCGGGCCTGACGGAAGGCTGGTGCCCGATCTCCGGTGCAAATTGCCGGGACGGGGCGTCTGGGCGAGTCTCAGCCGCAAGGCAGTGGTCGAGGCGATCCGACGCAAGGCGTTCGAGCGTTCGCTTAAGACGAAGGTCGCGGTTCAGCCGGACCTTCCGGAGATGATCGACGCGCTGATGCTGCGCGATGCGCAGCAGGCGCTGTCGATGGCGAACAAGGCGGGGCTGGTCACTGCCGGCTTCGCCAAGGTCGAGGCGCTGATCGAAACCGGGCGCTGCCGCGCCGTGATCGCGGCGAGTGACGGGGCCGAGGATGGCAAGCGCAAGATCGGCCAGGCTATCCGGCGGGCCGAGGCGGCGCGCGAGAGCGAGGGTCTCAAGGCCCGTGATATGCCCGTTGTCGCGATTTTCACGGCGGCGGATTTGGAATTGGCGTTGGGGCGGGCACATGTGATACATGCCGCGCTTGCTCCGGGACCGGCGGCCGAGGGTGTACTCTCCCGCTGGCGTCGGCTCGTCCGTTACCGGACGGACGATACCGCCGCATCCGACCAGAACGAACCCGAAGTTACGACCGAACCGGCAGGACCGAACGCGGAATGACCGATACCAAGACCCCGGGCGACAAGACTCTCACCGTCAACCCGCCCAAGACCCTGTCGCTGAAGCGGCCTGTCGAGCAGAGCACTGTTCGCCAGAGCTTCTCGCATGGGCGCTCGAAGCAGGTGGTCGTGGAGGTCAAGCGCCGCGTCCCTGGGCATGAGGTCAAGGAGCCCGTCGCGCCGCGTGCGCCGCAGGCACCCGCCCAGCAGCCCGCTCCCCGGCCCGCCGCCCCGGCTCAGCCCGCTGCTCCGCAGCGCCCGGCCGGCAGCATGCTGCTGCGCACCCTCTCCGACGAGGAGAAGGATGCCCGCCAGCGCGCGCTCGCCGAAGCCCGCAGCTCCGAAGCCGAGGCGCGCCGCGCCGCGGAGGAGGACGCCCGCCAGCGTGCCCAGGCCGCCGAGCGCGAGCGCCAGGAGCGTGAGGCCGCCGCGGCTCGCCAGCGCCAGGAGGAGGAGCGTCGCCGCCAGGAGGACGACCAGAAGCGTCGCGCCGAGAGCGCTTTGCGTCAGCGCGAAGAGCAGGCTGCCCGCCCGGCTGCGCCCCCGCCGCCGGCACAACCGCGCGAATCCGCCCCGCCGCCCGCCCAGCAGGCTCCGGCGCCGCAGCCGACGCAGTATTATGGCCGCCCGGCTCCCTCGGGTCCGCGTGAGTTCACTTCGCGCGCTCCGGGAGGTCGCGATGTCGGCTCGCGCCCGCCGCGGCTTGATTCGCGTCCGCCGCGCTCCGATTCGCCGCGTCCGCCGCGCATCGATTCCTCGGCTCCGGCCGAACCGGCCGTCGCCCGTCCGACCCGCCAGGCGCCGCCGTCCTCCGGCGCGCCGCGCAACCGTTCGGATGGTGATGTCGATGTCCGGGCGGCCTTCCGCCGCGCCGGTGTCGGTGCTGGCGCCGGTCGCGGACCGGCTCCGGCCGCGCCGAAGACGCCCAAGAGCACCAATGACCGGCCGCGCGGCCGCCTGACGCTCGCGACCGCCACCGGTGGTGACGACGAGCGCACGCGCTCGGTCGCCTCGTTCCGCCGGCGCGTGCAGCGCATGACCGGCCACCGGGCTTCCGACGTGCAGAAAGAGCGCGTGATGCGCGAGGTGATCATCCCCGAGACGATCACCATCCAAGAACTCGCGAACCGCATGACAGAGCGCGGCGTCGACGTCATCCGCCTGCTGATGAAGCAGGGCGCGATGCACAAGATCACCGACGTGATCGATGCCGACACCGCCCAGCTCATCGCCGAGGAAATGGGCCATACCGTCAAGCGTGTCGCCGAATCCGACGTCGAGGAAGGCCTGTTCGACACGCCGGACACCGACGAGACCCTGGAGCCGCGCCCGTCGGTCGTGACCATCATGGGCCATGTCGACCACGGCAAGACCTCGCTGCTCGACGCGATCCGCAAGACCAAGGTCGTTACCGGCGAGGCCGGCGGCATCACCCAGCATATCGGCGCCTATCAGGTGACGACGCCGCTGGGCTCGAAAGTGACCTTCATCGACACGCCCGGCCACGCCGCCTTCACGGCGATGCGCGCCCGCGGCGCCAAGGTGACGGATATCGTCGTGCTGGTGGTGGCGGCCGATGACGGCGTCATGCCGCAGACGGCCGAGGCTATCAATCACGCCAAGGCGGCCGGTGTTCCGCTGATCGTCGCGATCAACAAGGTCGACAAGGCCGACGCCAATCCCGACCGCGTCCGCGCCGAGCTGCTCCAGTACGAGATCCAGGTCGAAACCCTGGGCGGTGAGACGCTCGAGGTCGAGGTCTCCGCCAAGACCGGCCACAACCTCGACAAGCTGCTCGAGGCGATCTCGCTGCAGGCCGAGCTGCTCGACCTCAAGGCCAACCCGCATCGCGCGGCCGAAGGCACGGTCATCGAGGCCAAGCTCGATCGGGGTCGCGGCCCGGTCGCGACCGTTCTCGTCCAGCGCGGCACGCTGCGCACCGGCGACATCGTCGTGGCGGGCGCCGAATGGGGCCGTGTCCGTGCGCTCATCGCCGATACCGGCGCGCAGGTGAAGGAGGCTCCGCCCTCCATGCCGGTCGAGGTTCTCGGCTTCAACGGCACGCCCGAGGCCGGCGACCGCGTCGCTGTGGTCGAGTCGGAGGCCCGCGCCCGCGAGATCACCGATTACCGTGAGCGTCAGCGCCGCGATCGCCTCGCCGCTCGCGGTGCGGCTTCGGGCGCCGGCCGTTCGCTCGCCGAGATGATGCGCGAGCTCAAGGAAGGCGCCGGCCGCAAGGAGTTCCCGCTCGTCGTCAAGGGCGACGTGCAGGGCTCGGTCGAAGCCATCGTCGGTGCGCTCGAGAAGGTCGGCAATGACGAGGTGCGCGCCCGCGTGCTCTCCTCGGGCGTTGGCGCCATCACCGAGTCGGACATCACCCTCGCCCAGGCTTCGGGCGCGGTCGTGGTCGGCTTCAACGTCCGTGCGCACAAGGAAGCGCGCGAGGCGGCGGAGCGGGCCGGCGTCGAGATCCGCTACTACAACATCATCTACAACCTCATGGATGATGTGAAGGACGCGATGTCGGGCCTGCTGGCGCCGACCCTGCGCGAGACCATGCTCGGCAATGCCGACATCCTCGAGATCTTCAACGTTTCGAAGGTCGGCAAGGTCGCCGGCTGCCGCGTCTCCGACGGCACCATCGAACGTGGCGCCCATGTCCGGCTCATCCGCGACAACGTCGTGGTCCACGAAGGCAAGCTCTCGCAGCTCAAGCGCTTCAAGGACGACGTCAAGGAAGTCGTGGCCGGCCAGGATTGCGGCATGGCCTTCGAGAGCTATCAGGACATGCGCGTCGGCGACGTGATCGAGTGCTATCGCGTCGAGGAGATCAAGCGCAGCCTCTGAGGCTGCGCTTCCTGAACCAGCACGTCATGGCCGGGTCCGCCCGGCCATCTCGTCACAAGAAGAGCGCGTCCGGCGCCTCGTCGTTGAAGAGATGGGAGGGCTCGTCCCGACCATGACGTTTGATCCGGTCCGATCCCGGAGAAACGAGACTTATGGCCAAACCAGCAAAACCCTCCGGTCCGTCCCAGCGGCAATTGCGCGTCGGCGAACTGATCCGCCACGCGCTCGCCGAGATGCTCGCGCGTGGCGACATCCATGACGACGTCCTCGCAAGCCATGTCGTCACCGTTCCCGAGGTGCGCCTCTCGCCCGATCTCAAGCTCGCCACGGCCTACATCATGCCGCTCGGCGGGCAGGACGTTGCGCCGGTGCTCAAGGCACTCGAGGCCAACAAGCGCTATCTGCGCGGCGAGATTGCCCATCGCGTGAATCTCAAATACGCGCCGGATATCCGCTTCCGCGCCGATGAAAGCTTCGCCGAGGCCGAGCGCATCGACGCGCTGCTGGATTCCGAGAAGGTTCGCCGCGACACGCTGCGCCAGCCCCTGAAGATCGATCAAGACGACGACCGTGACGATGACCACTGAGAGCAACCCGCAAGCCGCCGAGACCCGCGAGGAAGCCCCGGTACCGCGCCCGAAGAAGCGCGACGTCCATGGCTGGGTAGTGCTCGACAAGCCGGTTGGCATGACCTCGACCCATGCGGTTGCCGTGGTGAAGCGTGCCTTCTCGGCTCGCAAGGCCGGTCATGCCGGCACGCTCGACCCGCTGGCCTCCGGCCTGCTGCCGATCGCGCTCGGCGAAGCGACCAAGACGGTTCCCTTCGTCATGGACGGCCGCAAGGCCTATCAGTTCACCGTCGCCTGGGGCACGCAGACCAATACCGACGACACTGAGGGCAGCGTCATCGCGACCTCCGACAAGCGTCCGGACGAAGCTGCCATCGCAGCACTCCTGCCCCGCTTCACCGGCACGATCCTGCAGACGCCGCCGAAATTCTCCGCGATCAAGATCGCGGGCGAGCGCGCCTATGACCTCGCCCGCGACGGTGAGGAGGTCGAGCTGGAGGCGAGGCCCGTCGAGATCGATGCGCTTTCCATCGTCAGCCATGACGGTGCTACCACGACTTTCGAGGCCGAATGCGGCAAGGGCACCTATGTCCGCGCCATCGCCCGCGACCTCGGCCTTGCGCTCGGCTGCCTCGGCCATGTCGCGCATCTGCGTCGCACCCGCGTCGGCCCTTTCACGGTCGCCGAGGCCGCCGGTGTCGAAACCTTGCGGGAAAGCCCGGAGAGCGCGCTGGCGGCATTGCGGCCGGTCAAGGCGGCGCTGACCCTCATTCCCGAGATCGTCATCCATCGGGACGCAGCCAACCGCCTCAAACGCGGCCAGAGTGCGCTGCTGCGCGGTGCCGGAGCCCCTGTCGAGCTGGCGGCCGCCTATGCGACCTGTGCCGGCACGCTGATCGCGACCGGCTCGGTCGAGAACGGCGAGTTCGTTCCGCATCGCGTCTTCAATCTCTGAGGGCGGCGTCGCGGCGGAATGGCTGAAGGCCGCAGACGGAACCGATCTCGGAGCCAGCAGGGTCAACCGGTTCAGGACGGCAGGCTCGTCTTCTGGCGGATCGGATGCATCTTCGGCATCGTCGCGGTCGTCCTCGCGACCACCTGCTTCTTCAGCTATCGGCAGAACCGGAAGCTGCAGGCGCTCGCGGATCATGCCGCGGGCAAGGTCGTCGAGCTGCGGCGGGACGGCGATTCCACCTATCGTCCGGTGGTGAGCTTCCGTACCGCGCAGGGTCAGGCGGTCACATTCGCCACGTCCTGGGCCACGAATCCGCCCGCCTACCGCGTGGGCGACTCGGTGAACGTGCTCTATGACGCTGCGGCGCCTGATCAGGCCCGGATCGACGGTTTCCTCGCGTTCTGGGCGGGAACTCTGATCCTGGGCTTCGTCGCCAGCGTCTTCGGACTGTTGTGTGTGACCCTGATGATCGTCGCGAAGAAAGGGTGAGCCCCGGCGGGGGCTCAGGCTGCCCGCTGCAGCCCGTCCCGTGCCCAGATCTTGCCCAGCGCCGCCACCAGCCGGTCGATATCGGCATCGGAATGGAAGGGCGATGGCGTGATCCTGAGCCGCTCCGTGCCACGCGGCACGGTCGGATAGTTGATCGGCTGGACATAGATGTCGAAGCGCGCCAGCAACTCATCGCTGATCGCCTTGCAGGCCTTCGCCTCGCCGACCATCACCGGCACGATATGGCTGGGATTGGGCAGATGCGGGATCCCGGCTGCGTCGAGCTTGCGGCGCAGCGCCTGGACGCGGTCCTGCTGACGCTCGCGTTCGGCGGAGCTTTCCTTGAGATGGCGGATCGCCGCGATGGCGCCGGCCGCCACGGCCGGCGGCAGCGAACTCGAGAAGATGAAGCCCGAGGCGAAGCTGCGGACGAAGTCGCAGAGCGCGGCCGAGCCGGCGATGTAGCCGCCGATCACGCCGTAGGACTTCGCCAGCGTGCCCTGGATCAGGGTCAGCCGATCGGTCAGCCCCTCGCGCTCCGAGACGCCGCCGCCGCGCGGTCCGTAGAGCCCGACGGCATGGACCTCGTCGCAATAGGTCATGGCGCCGAACTCGTCGGCGATGTCGCAGAACTCCTTGATGGGGGCGATGTCGCCGTCCATCGAATAAACCGACTCGAAGGCGATCAGCTTGGGGCGCTCCGGATCGAGCGCAGCGAGCTTTCGGCGCAGATCGGCCGGGTCGTTATGGGCGAAGATATGCTTCTCGACGCGCGAATGCCGGATGCCCTCGATCATCGAAGCGTGGTTGAGGCCGTCGGTCAGGATAACGCAGCCGGGAATGCGCGTGGCGAGGGTCGAAAGCGAAGCCCAGTTCGCCATATAGCCCGAATTGAAGATCAGCGCGGCTTCCTTGCCATGCAGGTCGGCGAGCTCGCGCTCCAGCAGGACATGGTAGTGGTTGGTGCCGCCGATATTGCGCGTGCCGCCGGCGCCCGCACCGCTGCCGTCGAGCGCCTGATGCATCGCCGCGAGCACCTTCGGATGCTGGCCCATGCCGAGATAGTCGTTCGAGCACCAGACGGTGACGTCACGCGGCCCGTTCTCGCCGTGAAAGGTTGCTGTCGGGAAACGGCCGACCTGACGCTCCAGATCGGCGAAGACGCGGTAGCGGCCTTCGCTGCGCAGCCCGTCCAGTTCCTTGCGGAAGAAAGTCTCGAAATCCATCGCCAGCCTCCTGCGGCGCGCCTTTCCTAGGCCGTTTGACCCGACTGCGGAATGGCACGCGGTGTCGCGGCTGGAATCTTTCTATTTCGAACGTTCGGCGAGTTCCAGCAGCGTTTCCAGCAGGACCTTGATGGCGATACCGGCATCGGCCTCGGTCATGTTCTCGAGGGGTGAGTGGCTGATGCCCTTCTCGTTGCGCACGAACAGCATGGCGGCCGGAGCGATGGCGGCCACCGCCATCGCGTCGTGCCCGGCGCCTGAGGGCAGTCGCCGCGCTGAGAGGTTGCTGCCCGTGCGGGCCATGCCGGCCGCGAACGCCTCCTGCAGGCGCGGCTCCATCGGCACGGCTTCGGCCCGGGCATAGGGCACGATTTCGAGCCCGACCCCGCGCCGCGCCGCAATGGCGCCGAAACGTTCATGGATGGCCGCCTCCATCGCCGCGAGCGTCTCGTTCTTCGGCGCGCGGTAGTCGATGGTGAATTCGGCGGCCCCGGGCACGACATTGGTCGCGCCGGGCTCGGGCCGCAGCACGCCGACAGTGCCGACGGCAAGCTCATGTCCAGCCGCGATCTCTTCGAGGGCGAGCGCCATCTCGGCGGCGGCGGTCAGCGCGTCCTTGCGCAGCGCCATCGGCACGGTGCCGGCATGCCCCGCCTCGCCGGTGACGCGCACGCGCGCCCGGCTCTGGGCATTGATGGCGGTAACGATGCCGACCGCCTCGTCCTCGGCCTCGAGCACCGGCCCCTGCTCGATATGGACTTCGAGATAGGCCTGGATCGAGCCCGGCTTGCGGGCGAGCGCCGCGATGCCGGCCGGATTGCCGCCGAAGGCGACGAGCGCGTCGGAGAGCTTCACGCCCTCGCTGTCGCGGGCGTCGAGCCAGGCCGGATCATAGGCGCCGGCGAGCGCCTCGGACGTCGATAGATGCGTCGGGAAGCGGACATTCTCCTCGTCGCCGAAGGCGATGACTTCCAGTGGAAAGGGCAGGCTGATCCCGGCGTCGCGCAACGCCTGCGCCGCCAGGATGCCGGCAACGACGCCGAGATTGCCGTCGAAGCGCCCGCCATCCTTCACCGTATCGATATGCGAGCCGATCAGCACTGCTGGCGCGCCCGGCAGGCTGCCCTCGCGCCGGCCCTGAACGGAGCCGGCCGCGTCGACGAAGGCGGTGAGGCCCGCCACCTCCATTGCGCCCTTGACCCATTCCGCCGCCTGCTTGTGGGCGGGCGAGAGATAGAGCCGCGTCAGCTTGCCCGGCTCGTCGGAAAAACGGTTCAAACCGGCGAGTGCGGCGAAGGCACGGGCGCCGAGGACGGCGGCGGAAGGGAGCGTCTGCGTCATGCCGCGACGTTAGTGCAGGATGCGAAAAAGTGAGAACCGGTTTTTCGCAAAGATCCTGTTCTAACTCTGCGCGGCATCCGGGTTGCAGCGCTGCATCACGCGCGAGGCGGCCGTGACCCCGGCAAGTGAGAAGGTGTAGCTCGTGGCATTGCCGCGGGCCGAGCGTGCCTCGAGCACCATGTCGTCGCCGGCGCGCATCGCCGCGAGCAGCGCGGGCTCGCGCTCGAGCCGCTCGAGCCAGGCATTGTTGCCCTCGGTCAGCATGCGGAAGCTATCGTCGCCGATGGTGACGGTGACGACCGAGTTCTTGGCGAAGTCGTAACCGGTCTGGAAGCTCGATTCCGTATTGCTGCCGCTACCGCTGGTCTGAACGAAGAAAAACACCTCCCCATGGCGCAGGCTGGAAGGTTCCTCGGCCGACGGCTTGCTCATGATGAAGCAACGCTGTGTATCACCCTGCGCGTAAGTGGCGGCGCTCCAATCGCTGAACTGTCCGAGCGATTTGGCAGTGACGGCGTGAGCTGCCGAGGTTGTCAGAAGGGCAAGGGTGGTCGCCGTGAGCGCCATCTTGATCATCGTTCATCTCCTTTCGAGCTTTCAGGGTGGAAAGAAGAATCTTACCGAGGCGTAAACATGATCAAGAAAACTGTGCGTCGATCTGGCGCGGGGGCCTGATCGCTCCGCATTTGGGAGCGGAGTCGAGGCCCTCCGCCGGGAAAGGAAGCCGGAAGGGTCCCCGGCCCCGCGAGATTGTGATCGGCGGGCAGAGGCTGCCCGTCCGCTGTCTCAGTAGGTTGCGCGGCCGCCGGACAGGTCGAAGACGCCGGCGGTGGTGAAGCTGTTCTCGGCCGAGGCGAGGAAGGCGACCATCGAGGCGACCTCTTCCGGCAGCAGGAAGCGCCCGCGCGGGATCTTCGCGAGCATGTAGCCGATATGCTCCTCGCTCATCTGGTCGAAAATGCGGGTGCGCGCCGCTGCCGGGGTAATGCAGTTCACCGCGATATCCTTCTCGGCCAGCTCCTTGCCGAGCGATTTGGTCAGCGCGATCACCGCCGCCTTCGAGGCCGAGTAGGCCGAGGCGTTAGGGTTGCCTTCCTTGCCGGCGATGGAGGCAACGAGGACGATGCGGCCGTAATTGCGCTTGACCATGCCGGGGATCACCGAGCGGCAGCAATGCAACGTGCCGTCGACATTGAGCCGCATCACGCGGGCCCAGTCCTCCAGCGGGTATTCCCAGGTCTTGTGATTGGGCCCGGCGATGCCGGCGCTGGTGACGAGGATGTCGATGCTGCCGTGCTTGGCCTCGAGCGCGTCGCTCGCGGCCTGAACGGCGGCGGCATCGGTGACATCGACGGCGAAGCCGGCCGCGCCATGGCCGATCTCGGCCGCGGCCGTTTCGGCGAGGGCGCCGTCGACGTCCCAGATCGCCACGGTCGCGCCGCTGGCTGCGAAGCGCTCGGCTACGGCGCGGCCAATTCCCTGCGCACCGCCCGTCACGATGGCGACGCGCTTGGTTAAATCGATTTGGTTCATTCGGGCAGCCTCCCAGCAGTTGTTCGCCGAAGCCTAGCGGGCGGCGTCGCCGGCGGCCAGAGGCGAAGGCGCGAGCCTGCGACTGCTGCGGGGCCGCTATGCAATCTGTTGATAACCCACCCTCGACATTGCGTCCGCGGAAGCGTTTCCGATCGTTTCGAAACGATACGGAAATAGTCGGTTCGTGCCACCTTGCGACAGATCCGCTACTTCGACCTGGAAAAGGCGAGGAGTGAAAGTTAAACTTTCGTTTCGGATTGAAACAAGACATTGGGTTTGCTTGAGCAATGTAGTTAATTGTCTCTATCGAACAGGGTGAAGGCTATATTCACCTTTCACTTGACTTTATCTTGACCCGGGCGCTGGTTCGGCGAAGACATTCCGCCGCCATGAGCTTGCCTCTGTTCTCTGGACCGAAAACGATCGTGCCTGCAGCACTCTCCATCTCCCTTGCGAGCGACGCCGAGAGCCGCAGGCGCCAGGGCTACGCCAAGCGCGACATCGGCGGCATCGGCATCGCCGTGATCCATCGTGACGCGGCGATTGCGGAGCTGCGTGAGGCGATCGTCGGGGGCGGCCACGTCAAGCTCGCCTTCTGCAACGCCAATCTGGTCAATGTCGCGAGCGGCGACGCTGCCCTGCGGCGCAGCCTTTCGACCTTCCTCGTTCTGGCAGACGGGATCGGCGTCGATCTCGGCAGCTGGCTCCTGCACGGCATGGCGTTCCCCGCCAATCTGAACGGCACGGATTTCTTCCCGGCCTTCTTTGCCGGAGAGGCACGGTCGTTGACCGTTGGCCTGCTTGGCGGCCGCCCGGGCGTGGCCGATCGCGCGGTCGAGCAGCTTGCCCGGCGCTATCCGCAGCATCGCTTCAAGGTCGTCTCGCACGGCTATTACGCCCCCGAGGACGAAGGCCGGCTGCTTGACGGCCTCAAGGCCGATCGTCCCGACCTGCTGCTCGTCGCGATGGGCAATCCGCTGCAGGAGCGCTTCATCGCCAGCAGGCTGAGCGTCCAGCATTGCGCCGTTGCCGCGGGTGTCGGCGCGCTGTTCGATTTCTTCGCCGGCGAGGTGCCGCGCGCTCCAGAGGCGATCCGCCAGGCTCGTCTCGAATGGCTCTACCGGCTCTGGCTGGAGCCGCGTCGGCTCTGGCGCCGCTATGTGCTCGGCAATCCGGCGTTCGTGATGCGAATGACCCGGCAATATCTCGCCGGCGTTCGGTAGCGCGGTCGAAACCTCGTGAAACTCAGCTGCGCCTTGGCGACGCCGAGCTACAGAGGCGACGTCGACCGTTGCCGCCTGCTCTGTGCCAGCATCGACCGCTTCGTCAGCGGCCAGGCGATGCATTACCTGCTGGTCGAGGACCGCGACGTTCCGCTGTTCCGCGACCTCGAGGGACCGAAGCGGCGCATCCTGCCGGAGTCGCAGCTCCTGCCACCCTGGCTCAAGTCCTGGCCGGATCCGTCAAGCCTGGGCAGGCGTCGTGTTTGGACCGGGATGCGCGCGCTGGCGCGCGGCCTGCCGCCGCTGCGGGGCTGGCACGCCCAGCAGCTGCGCAAATTCGCGGTCGCAAAGTCCGCCTCCGAGGACATCATCCTCTTCGCCGATTCGGACATGCTGTTCGTCCGACCGTTCGACGTCGCGGGGCTGGAACGGGACGGTGCCGTCAGGCTCTACCGCAAGCCCGACGCGATCACGGCCGACATGGCCCGCCACCGGCCCTGGTGCGAGAACGCCGCGGCGCTGCTCGGGCTCGGTACAGCCTCCTGGCCAGGGCCGGACTACATCAACAACATGGTGAGCTGGCGCCGCGAGCATGTGCTCGGGCTCCTTGCCCATGTCGAGAGGCTGAGCGGGCGCGACTGGGTCTCCGCCATCGCCCGTGACCGGCAGTTCTCGGAATACCTGCTCTATGGCTATTACGTCGAACGGGTTCTCGGGCTGGAGACCGCCGGGCACTGGCCCGATGCCCGCGAGCTCTGCAAGGTCTACTGGTTCCCCGAGGACGTCACTGGTTTCGATCTGCTGAAGAGCTTCGAGGAGGTGCTGGAGCCCTGGCAGGTGGCCATCGGCGTGCAGTCCTTCATCGGCCAGCCGCTCGATCAAGTCAGGGCGCTGTTCGAGAAGCAGGCCTCGGCCTGATCGCCAGCAGCCGGTAGGTGAAGCCGGCCGAGGCGAGATAGACCAACCCGAAAACGAGATTCATCCAGATCGCCCAGCCCTCGTTCGCGGCGAATTGGATCATCACCAGCGAGATCAGCCCTGCCTTCAGCGCGGTCAGCAGGCAGAGCAACACGATGCGCGAACCGGTACGCTCGCGCGCATAGAGCAGCTCGGCATGGTATTCGACGAGGTTGCGGAAGGCCGGCACCAGCAGCATCGGCGCGAAGAGATAGGCCGCTTCCGAGACGTTGCGGCCGAGCAGCCCCGGGAAGGGTTTCAACGCGACGATGACCGCGACGAGGCCCGCGATCGAAACCAGCGCGATGCCGGCTTCGTAGGCAGCGAGACGCTTGCCGCCGCCGATGCCGCGATCCTGCATGATCTTCTGCACCAGCATCTGGTTGAAGCTGCGCACCGGCATGGCGGTGAGGTCGATCACACGTAGGGCAATGGCGTAGAGCCCCGCCGTTCTTTCGCCGGCGAGGCCGAGCACCAGGAGCTTGTCGAGCTCGGATTGGACGTAGAAGACGATGTCGGCGGCCCCGGCGAAGACGGCGTCCGCCATCCGCCGCGGGTAGAGTGCCCGCACGAAGCGCCAGCGCGCCGGCGGCAGAAACGCGATGAGCGCGACGACGAGGCTCGCGAAGGTCGCGGCGAGATAGGCGGTGGCCCAGGTTTCCAGGCTGCGATCGCCGAAGCTGATGAAGAGCAGGGCCGCCAGCGTCCGCAACGATGAGCCGATGATGACGAGCAGCGCAGCCTGCCGGAAGCGCCTCAGCCCGTTGTTGATGATGGCGACGACCTCGACAGGCCGCCAGCACAACACTTCCGCCATGATGATCAGCGCAAAGGGGAGCGCGGCAAGCCGGTCGGCGAAGAGCAGCCAATAGGCTCCGGCAGCGACTGCGGCGATCACCGGGAGCGAGGCGAGGCTCAGGGCCGCGAAACCGGCGAGATAGGCGCCGAGCAGCCGGGGCTTCACGGTCGCTACCCGGTAGAGCGGCGAGACAAAGCCGAAGGCGAGCAAACGCGAGAGAATGAGCCCGGTCGAGGAGGCGGTGGCGAAAAGCCCGAACTCGCCAAGGGTCAACGTATTCGCAACGATGAGGAAGTAGACAAGGGAAATGACGAGCCGGCCGGCCGAGCCGCTCAGGATGGTGAGGTAGGAGAGGATGGCTGCTCGACTGGGCAACATCGACCGGTACTCGGGGAGGCTGGCTCGGCTTGTGCCAGCGAGCGTGCGGATTTGAGAGAGCTGTTTAGCGCGCGAGGCGTTGAGCGACCCTAAACGAAACGGAAGCACACCGGCGTGATGCAGGAGATCGAAGCGGATCGGGGCAGGTTCAGGCTGACGCGGCGTGCCGTGCTGCGCACGGGGGCGGCTGCCCTTGCCAGCGGCACCGGTTTCGCCCGCGCACAGGCGGCGGCGCGCCCGATTCCGGTCGGCTCGGCGGCTGAGATCGGCGCTTTCCGCAACGATGCGCGCTATCGCGAGGCGTTGAAGCGCTATTGCGACGTCGTCGTGCCGATGAACGATCTGAAATGGGATGCGCTGCGCCATGAGCGCGCCCGCTTCGATTTTGCCGGTGCCGACGAGGCCGTCGCCTTCGCCGAAGCCAATGGCAAGGCGCTGCGCGGCCATACCCTGCTCTGGGGCGAGGCGCTGCCGCCATGGGTCAAGGAGATGACGACCCGTGCCGAGGCCGAGCGCGAGCTGGTCAACCACATCGAGGTCGTGGTCGACCGCTACAAGGGCCGCATCGCCACCTGGGATGTGGTCAACGAGGTAATCAAATACGATCCCACCTCCGGTGGCCCCTGGCGCGACACGATCTGGCAGCGCCTGCTCGGACCGGAGCATGTCGAGATCGCTTTCCGTACCGCCGGCCGCACGGACCCGAAGGCGCGCCTCGTGCTCAACGACTTCCATTTCGAGGAAGCTGAGCCCGGCGCCGCCGCGCGCCGCCAGGTCGCGCTCGATATCTGCCGGCGCCTCAAGGACAAGGGCATCCCGGTCCATGGCATCGGCATGCAGGCGCATCTCTATGCCGAGAAGAATATCGACACCGAAGGCCTGCAGCGCTTCATGCGCGACCTCGACGCGCTCGGCCTCGATGTCGAGGTGACCGAGCTCGACGTGATCGACTGGAAGATGCCGGCCGATGCTGCGCTGCGCGACAAGCGCTCCGCCGCGCTGGTCGCGACCTTTCTCGAAGCGGTCGTTTCCGCCAAGCGGCCGAAGGCGATCGTCACCTGGGGCCTGACCGACCGCTATTCCTGGGTCGGCGAGACCTTTCCGCGCAAGGACAGCGCCAAGGCGCGGCCCTTGCCGCTCGATGCGGATTACCGGGCCAAGCCGATGCTGGCGGTGCTCGAACGCTATCGGCGCGGCACGGCGTGAGTTCGGAAAGTGAAGCGTAGCGTCATGTTCACCACCGAAACCGCCGATAAGGACCAGCAGGGAGGGCTCGAACGCGAAAAGCGGCTGGACGCTCCGCGCCCGATCGAGCTCGGCCGCCTCGCCGACCCGCTCTGGCTCACCGCGACGCTGTGGCGCCGCAAGGGGCTCATCCTGCTGTGCATGCTGGCGGGCTTGGCGCTTGCCGTACTGGCGAGCCTGCTGATCACGCCGAAATACACCTCGACGGCGCAGCTCTTCATCGATCCGCGCGATCTGCGCGTACTCCAGAACGACGTCTCGCCGAACACGGTCGGCAACGATCCGACCTCGATCGCGAGCTATCTCGAAAGCCAGGCGCGCGTCATCGCCTCGGACAGCATCAAGACGCGGGTCATCGAGAAGCTCGGCCTCGACAAAGATCCCGACTATGGCGGCCCGGCCCGCGGTGGCCTCTTCTCGGGCCTGTTGGGTGCCGACAAGGCTGCGACCGATCGCAAGGCCCTGCTCTACGCCTTGGCGGCGCTCGACAGGAGCGTCGCCGTGCGGCGCGGCGAACGGACTTTCGTGATCGACATCGCCGCCACGGCCAGCGACCCCGAAAAGGCGGCGCAGATCGCCAACGCCCTGGCCGAAGCCTATCTCGAAGACCAGGCGGCCGTTCGCGCCGATGCGGCACAGCGCGCCACGGCAGCCCTGACCGGCCGGCTGGAAGAGTTGCGCAGCCGGCTGCGGACCGCCGAGGACAAGGCCGAGAAATACAAGGAGACTCACAACATCGTCGGTCTCGGCGGTAACCGATCCCTGAGTGAGGAGCAGCTTTCGCTGAATGCCGGCCAGCTTGCCGCCGCCCGCCAGCGCACCATCGAGACCAAGGCGAAATACGACCAGATCGCCGCGACACGCGCCTCGAGCGTCGAATCCGGTGCAATTCCGGAAGCTGTCGCCTCCAACACCATGACGGCCTTGCGCGCGCAGCTTGGCGCTGCGCTGAGCAAGGAGGCCGATCTCGTCGCTTCGCTCGGCGCGCGCCACCCGGCCCTGACCTCCGCCCGCTCGCAGGTAGCCGATGCCCGCCGCCAGATTGCGGAGGAACTCGCTCGCATCGCCCGTGCCGCCAAGGCGGAATACGACCGCGCTGCCGAGGCGGAGCGCCAGCTCTCCCGTCGGGCCGAGCAGCTCACCACCGCGCAATACGCCGCTGGTCGCGCCTCGGTCGAACTGCGCGAGCTCGAACGCGAGGTCGAATCCTCCCGCGCCGTCTATGACGCCTTCCTCAAGCGCGCCCGCGAGACCGGCGAGCTCGGTGGTATCGACACCACCAATGCCCGCATCATCAGCCCGGCGATGCCGCCACTCGAGAAGAGCGGCGTGAGCCGTCGCACCATCGCGCTGCTTGGCATCTTCGCCGGTGCCGCGATCGGCGCATTGCTGGCGCTGGCCCTTGCCCTTTTTGCGGCGCCGCGTGCGGCCGAGAGCGAAGCTGCGGCGCGCCCCGCGCGCAGATCGCTATGGCGACGCAAGCCTCGCCCGGTCGAGCCCGAGGTCGTGGCCGAGGCCTCGCCACCATCTCCGCCACCTCCATCGCAGTCACCGCCGCAGCCTGCCGTCCAGGCTCCCATGGCCTTGCCCGCGCCAGGGCCTCCGGCTCCACCCGAGCCGCCCGCAGTCGCTGCTCGCCCAGCAGCGCCTCCAGCCGCAGCGGCGGACCCCGCGCCGGTGACCAGCGACAGGATTGCGGGTTGGCGCCGCCTCGTCGCGCTCCCTGGCGGCCAGGCGAAGACGCCTTCGAGCGAAGCGGCGACGGGCCCGCGTGAAGCGCCTGTCGCCGATCAAAAGCCCCGCATTGTCCCGCGCGTCGCGGAAACACAGAAAGTCTCCGACAAGACGCCCGAGAAGCCCGTTCCGCTTGCGCTGTCGCTGCTCGGCACGATCCCGGCCGTGCGCAATCGCCGCTGGCGTCGTGAGATCGAGACCCCGCGCTCGGTCTTCCAGGGCGGGGCACATCTTGTCGATGTCATCGACAAGCCGCAGGCCGGCTTCGCCACGGCCATCGCCGCCCTGCGCGCTGCGTTGACGCATGGTGCCGGCGACAACCCGCGCCGGCGCATCCTGGTGCTGGGCCTGCAGCCGCAGGCCGGCGCGACCACGCTCGCCCTCAATCTGGCGCTGGATGCGGCTCTTGCAGGACAGTCGGCACTGCTCGTCGATGCCGCGGACGGCCCCCTGGCCCTGACGCGGATCTACGCGTCCGATGCGCCGGCCGGGCTCGAGGAGGTCATCGGTGGCAGCCGGACACTGGCGCGTGCCATCCTCAAGGACGAGGGCAGCGACCTCGCCTTCCTGCCGCGTTCGAGCCGGCCGGATCTGGCGGCGGCGGGCTCGCTCGAGAATGGTCTGTTTGGCGCGGCACAGCGCTTTGGGCCGGTGATCGTCGATGCCGCGGCCGGCAGTGCTGTGGCCCGGCGCTTCGCCGAGGTCGTGGACGATATCCTGGTCGTCTCGCACCATGGCAAGCTGTCGGATGCCGATGCCGAGCGCCTGCGGGCGCAACTTGGAACGAATGCCGCCAAGCTGCGGGGCATCGTCTCGAACCGGGCCTGAGCGGGGGCGGGCCTCTTTCGGCTCAGTTCTTTTCGGGTTTGCGGTACTGCTCGTTGGCGATGCCGAATTCGGACATCAGCCGGCCGAGCGCAACCTGGGCATGATAGAGGCCGATCGTGCCGGAGCGCGTCTTCAAGCCGAGCGCGATGCCGCGCGGCACGGAGGCTGCGAGCAGCGCCAGTGACTTCGCCAGCACCTTCGCGCGGCCCGCCGGGCCCGGATTCTGGCGACGCTGGATCGCAGCCGAAATTGCGCCGTTGCGCAGCCCGCGCGCGGCGATCCAGCCGAACTCGCTGCGGCGTTGTGGCATCGCCTCGCGCTGCGCCGCTTCCTGCACCCACCAGAAGCGGAAGCCCGCAGCCTTGGCGCGGGTGAAGAAATCCGTATCGCCCCCGCCGGTGAAGTCGAAGCTCTCGTCGAGGAAGGGAAAGCCCAGCCGTTCGAGCACGCTGCGGCGGATGAGGTAGTTGGCGCTCGAATAGAGCATCGGCACGGGGCCGGAGGTCTGGTAGTGCGAACGGAAGACGGGGTGTGCTGCCAGCCAGGCGCGCGAACGATCTGCGAAGACGGGCCTCACCGAGCCGCCGAAGAGTTCTGCGGGCGCTGTCGCGGCCGCCGCTAGGAAGGCGGCGAGCCAGCCCGGTTCGGCCTCCTCGTCGTCGTCGATCCCGAGCACGTGCTGCAGCGCGGGGAAGCGCGTCAGCGCGCAGCGCCAGGCAGCGTTGTAGGCCTTGCAGTTGCCCTGGCGTGACTCGACGATGACGAAGCCCTTGAACAACCCGGCATCGAGCAGGGCTTTCGCGCGCGTCGCCCCTGCCTGCTCGCGCCCCTCGTTCTCGACGACGATCACCGCAAAGTCGTGGCTACCGGCCTGTGTCGCGAGCGAGCGCAGCGTCGCTTCCAGCATGTCGGGTCGCTTGAAGGTCGGCACGCAGACGACGCTGGTCACGCCGGCCAATGTCTCGGGGCGGGACTGTGCCACGATGTCGAAGCTTTCGGGCCCGGCAAAGCGCAGCGGCGAGATTTCGCCTTGCGGACCCGCATCGGCCTGTCTTGTCGGTTCGCTCGCCATCATGGCCGCATGTCTAGACCCTGCCGGTTTAAGGTTCGGTGAGCGATGCGGTCCATTTCCTGGGTGATGCCGGCAAAGTCTTGTTGAGCATGGCGAAGCGGGTCGCTTGACCCGCCATGGCAATGGGAAGACTAAGACGCTCTCGCTGCGGACCCATTTCCTTGCGCCTTGCCTTCCTGACCTCCCTCATCCCGGTCGCCCGACCCGATACCGGTTTCGAGATCGCCAATGCAGCGATCCTGTCGGCGTTGCGGGCTGCCGGCCATCAGGTCACCGCGATCGGCTTCGTGCGGCATGGCGAAGTGCCGGCCGAGCCGGACCAGTCCGTGGTTGTGGCCGAGATCGACATCGAGAACGCTGCTGTCTCGCCGGGCCAGCAGCTGCAATGGCTGGCGGCGGCGTTTCGCTTCGGCCTGCCCGTCGCCTGCGCCAAGCTCAGGCTCGCCGGTGTCGACCGCCTCGTCGACACGGTCAGGGCTCATGGTCCCTTCGATGCGCTGGTGCTGAACTCGGTCATGTTGCCCGGCGCCTTCCCCGAATTGCTGGAGATCGCGCCCTGCGTGCTGGTCGAGCACAATATCGAGCACGCCTCCGCCCGGCAGAACGCCCGCAATGCCGGAAATTTCGTGCTCCGCCGGCTTTTCGCGCGTGAGGCCCGCCTGCTGGAAGCGATCGAGCAGGATCTCTGCCGAAAGGCTCGCTTCGTCTGGACTCTGGCGGAGGAGGATCGCCGGGTGCTGGGACCGGATCTCCTCGACAGATCCGCGGTGCTGCCGCTGGTATCGGGCGATGCCTTGCCCATGGAAGAAGCGGATCGGCACGCGCCCGTTCGCTTCGACGCCGGGCTGATCGGGACCTGGACCTGGCTGCCCAATCGGGTCGGCCTCGAATGGTTCCTGCGGGAGGTCTGCCCGCTGCTGCCGGATGACATGCGGATCGCGGTCGCCGGGCGGGTGCCGGGGGATCTGCACGCGCCGCCCGGCGTCACGCTGGTCGGTCGCGTGCCTGCGGCCAGCCAGTTCCTGCGCTCCTGCCGCGTCGTGGCGCTGTCGAGCCGGGCCGGCACGGGCGTGCAGCTCAAGACCGTCGAGGCGATGCAACTCGGTCTGCCCGCCGTGGCAACGACCTTGTCCTGCCGCGGCTTCACGGAATTGCCGGCTAACTTTACGATCGCGGACAACGCCACCGACTTTGCGCAGGCGCTGATGGATCGCGTTGGCGAGATCAGGGCAGGCGGGGCACAACGCCTCGACGGGGCCGTTTTCCTGGCGCGGCAGCAAGCAGCGCTCGCGGACGGAATCGCAAAGGGGCTCGCTGCAGCGCGCCGCTGAGCGGCAGGCTCCGATTTGCTTCGGGCGGCCGTCCGGGGCTATGAGTCGGCGCACGCCGACCAGCGCGTGCGCAGATATTCGCCCAGCCTCGAGGCCGGCCCCATGCGCATCGAAAACGATCCCAAGCTCGACTTCCGCGACGTCCTGATCCGGCCCAAGCGCTCGACGCTCGGCAGCCGCGCCCATGTCGATGTCGAGCGCAGCTTCCACTTCCCGCACACCGGGACGGAGTGGAAGGGCTTTCCGCTGATCGCGGCGAACATGGATGTCGTCGGCACGATGGCGATGGCGCGGGCGCTCCTGAAGCATGGCGCCATGGTCGCCCTGCACAAGCACTACAGCGCCGAGGCCCTCATCGCCTTCTTCCGCGAGACGGAATCGGCCAATGCCTTCTATTCGCTCGGCACCACCGAAGCCGATCACGACAAGCTCAAGGCAGTCCATGCGCAGTCGCCGATCTCCAAGATCTGCCTCGACGTCGCCAATGGCTACACCGAGAAATTCGTCGATACCGTCAAGGCGACGCGCACCGCCTTTCCCGACGCCGCGATCATGGCCGGCAATGTCGTGACCGGCGACATGACCGAGGCGCTGCTGCTGGCGGGCGCCGATATCGTCAAGGTCGGCATCGGCCCGGGCTCCGTCTGCACCACCCGCAAGATGACCGGCGTCGGCTATCCGCAGCTCTCCGCCATCATCGAATGCGCCGATGCGGCGCATGGGCTGAAGGGCCTCGTCTGCGGCGACGGCGGCCTGACCGTGCCGGGCGATGTCGCCAAGGCCTATGGCGGCGGCGCCGATTTCGTGATGATGGGCGGCATGCTCGCCGGCCATGACGAGTGCGAGGGCGAAATCCGCTACGAAGAGCGCGACGGCGAGAAGGTGCCGGTCGCGATGACCTTCTACGGCATGTCCTCCGACACGGCGATGAACAAGTACTCCGGCGGCGTCGCCAAGTACCGGGCCTCGGAAGGCAAGACCGTCGAGGTGGCCTATCGCGGGCCCGTCGCGGACACGATGCAGGAGATCATGGGTGGCGTGCGCTCGGCGATGACCTATATCGGCGCCGTGCATCTCAAGGAGGTGTCGAAGCGCACCACCTTCATCATGGTTGGTGCTCAGCTCAACACGGTGTTTGGCAACTGACGGACATCCCCCGTCAGTAATGCTCACTTCGTCGGGTACCGCTTTCGGTCCATCTGTTGCATAGTCCGTCCTTCAACACAGAAAGCCGCTCACGGCTTCGGGGAGACGGATAATGACGATCAGGATTTCAGGAGCGGCCATCTTTCTCGCCGCGGGGGTTTCGTTGGCTCAGGCGCAGCAGCTTGCGCCGAGCCCGACGCTCGACGCGGTGAAGGCGCGCGGCAATCTCGAATGCGGCGTGCATCTCGGCTTGCCGGGCTTCTCCTTCGCCAACGACAAGGGTGAGTGGAGCGGGCTCGACGTCGATTATTGCAAGGCACTGGCCGCCGCCGTCCTCGGCGATGCCAGCAAGGTCAAGTACACGCCGACCTCGGTGCAGCAGCGCTGGCCGATCCTGCAATCGGGCCAGGTCGATGTGCTCTCGCGCAATTCGACCATCACCTTCTCGCGCAACGCCACGCTCGGCCTCAACTTCCAGGGCATCAACTTCTACGAGGGCCAGACCTTCATCGTCCGCAAATCGGCCGGCGTGAAGGATGCGGAAGGCCTCGACGGCGCCTCGGTCTGCGTCGCCGCCGGCTCGACCGAAGAGAAGAACGCGGCCGACTGGTTCCGCGAGCGCAACCTCAAGGTCACCATCACCAATTTCCAGAAGAACGACGACGCCATCGCCGCCTATGACGCCGGGCGCTGCGACGCCTATACCGCCGGCGTCGGCGCGCTCGCCGGCCAGCGCATCAAGCTCAAGGTGCCGGATGATCACATCATCCTGACCAAGCCGATCTCGAACGATCCGCAGGGCCCGGTGACCCGCTGGGGCGACGAACGGTGGCAGCTCATCGTGCGCTGGGTGCTGAACGGCACCATCGCCGCCGAGATGCTCGGCGTCACCTCCGCGAATGTCGACGAGATGAAGGCGAACTCGAAGAACTCCGAGGTTCGCCGCCTGCTCGGCGTCGAGGGCGGCTTCGGCGAGATGATGGGGCTCCCCAACGACTGGATGTACAAGGCGATCAAGCAGGTCGGGAACTACGGCGAGAGCTATGAGCGCAATGTCGGCATGGGCTCGCCGCTGAAGCTCGAGCGTGGCCAGAACCAGCTCTGGACCAAGGGTGGCGTGCTCTTCACCCCGCCCTTCCAGTGAGAGCGGGCGGCTAGCTGGCGACCGCTCGCGGGTCATCCCGGATGCGTCGCGTCGGCGGCGCTGATCCGGGGTCCATGCCGAAACCATTCAGGCATGGACCCTGGGGCTCCGCTGCACTCCGCCCGGGACGACTCCGTGTTTCCGAAGCAAGCTGGAAGCGCGCATGACGAACCTTCTCGCCTTCATCAACGACAAGCGCGTCCGCGACTGGTTCTACCAGATCGTCGTGGTGGTCGTGCTCGTCGGTCTCACCGTGTTCTTCGTGCGCAACGCATCGGAGAACATGCTCAAGGCCGGCATTGCCTCGGGCTTCGGCTTCCTCTGGCGCACCTCCGGCATCGAGGTTCCCTTCGTCCTCACCGGCTATACCCAGGCCGACAATATCCTCGCCCTGTTCTGGGTCGGCGTCGCCAACACCATGCTGGTGACGGTGATCGCGATCGTGCTCGCCACGCTGCTCGGCTTCATCGTCGGCATCGCCCGGCTCTCCTCGATCTGGCTCGTCTCGGCCATTGCCGGCGCCTATATCGAGTTCGTCCGCAACATCCCGCTGCTGTTCTTCGTGCTGTTCTGGTATTTCGGCGTCATCGCCGCGCTGCCGGCGCCGCGCCAGAGCATCAGCCTGTTCGGCGTCGCCTTCCTCAACAATCGCGGCCTGACCATCCCGCTGCCGGACGGGATGGAGAACCTGCACATCGCGGGGTGGATCGTCCTCGCCAGCATCCTGGCCTATGCGGCGTTCCATGTCTGGGCGCGCAAGCGTCAGGAGCGCACCGGCCAGCATGCGCCGACGCTACGCGCCGGGCTCGTGCTGCTGCTGGCAGTCCCGCTCCTGGCTCTGGCCTGGGCCATACTGGCGACGCGCTGGGACGTGCCGGTGCTGCGCGGCTTCAACTATCGCGGCGGCTTCGCCGTGATCCCTGAATTCGTCGCGCTGCTGGCCGCGCTCGTCACCTATACCGCCGGCTTCATCGCCGAGATCGTGCGCGGCGGCATCCAGTCTGTCTCGCATGGCCAGACGGAGGCAGGTTCGGCGCTGGGCCTGCGCTCCGGCCAGGTGCTGCGCCTCGTCACCATCCCGCAGGCTTTGCGCGTGATGATCCCGCCGCTGACCAATCAGTATCTCAACGTGCTGAAGAACTCTTCCTTCGGCGCCGCCATCGCCTATCCTGACGTGGTCAGCCTGTTCATGGGCTCAGCGCTCAACAACACCGGCCAGGCGATCGAGATCATCGCCATGACGCTCGCCGTCTACCTCGTCATCGGGCTCGCCGTCTCGGCGATCATGAACTGGTACAACGCCCGCATCGCCCTGGTGACGCGATGAGCAGCCGCGCTTCCTCCGCATCCTCCCTGTCGCTCTGGCGCGAGCGCCTGTTCGGCACGCCTTTCACCGGCTTCGTTACGGTGGTGCTCCTGCTCGGCATTGTCTGGGTGGCGGTGCCGCTGCTGCGCTGGGCGGTGTTCGATGCCACCTGGCGCGGCACGACCCGGGCCGACTGCACGGCCGGCGGTGCCTGCTGGGTCTTCATCCGGGCCCGCTTCGGCCAGTTCATGTACGGGCTCTACCCGGTCGACCAGCGCTGGCGTGTCGACATCGCCGGCATCGTCCTGGTGCTCGGCATCCTCGCGGTCGTCCTGGCGCCGCAGCGTTTCCGGCTGAAGCTCGGGATCGCCATGCTCGTCGTTCTGCCGCCACTCGGGATCTGGCTGCTCTCCGGCGGCTTCGGCTTGCGCTATGTCGAGACGCGCGAATGGGGTGGGTTGATGCTCACCCTGTTCATCT
Organism: Bosea sp. AS-1; assembly: GCF_002220095.1. Classification (GTDB taxonomy): domain Bacteria; phylum Pseudomonadota; class Alphaproteobacteria; order Rhizobiales; family Beijerinckiaceae; genus Allobosea. Next base: position 134,221 of record NZ_CP022372.1, on the reverse strand, counting down.
CGATCTATTCGAGCCTGATCGCCATTCCGCTCGGCATCCTCTTCGCACTCGGGCGCCAGTCGGAGCTGCGCGTCATCCGGTTGATCAGCGTCATCTTCATCGAGTTCTGGCGCGGCGTGCCGATCATCGCGGTGATCTTCCTCGCCTCGCTGCTGCTGCCGCTGATCATGCCCGGCGGCATCGACATCGATCGGCTGGCGCGCGCCGTGATCGGGCTTGGCTTCGTCATCGCCGCCTATATGGCGGAGGCGGTGCGCGGCGGCCTGCAGGCCCTGCCCAAGGGCCAGCGCGAGGCGGCGACGGCGCTGGGCCTCACCTATTGGAAGGCGACGGGGCTGATCATCCTGCCGCAGGCGCTGCGCATCTCGCTGCCGGCGATGACCAACGAGTTCATCGCGCTGATCAAGAACACCACGTTGGTGCTGGTCGTCTCGATCCTCGACCTGCTCGGTATCGCCCAAGCCTCGCTCGCCGATCCGAACTGGGTCGGCATGAACATGGAGGCTTACGCCTTCTCGGGCGCGATCTATTGGCTGATCTGCTTCGCGCTCTCGCGCTGGAGCCGCTCGTTGGAGAAGAAGCGGCGGCTGTGATGCCTCGTTCGGTGACGCTGGAATGATCCGACCAACAAAAAACCGGCCGCAAGGGCCGGTTTTCCATCTGTGGAATGAGTCCGCGGCTCAGGCCCGCGCCTTGCTCCGGTCGCGTCGGCGATCCGCGGCGGGCTGGTAGGCGATGCGGGAATGGTAGCTGCAATAGGGCAGGCCGGTCTGCGAACGCGCGCCGCAGAAGCGGAAATCCGGGCTCGTCGGATCGCCCATCGGCCAGCGGCACATATATTCGCGCAGCTCCATGATGGTGACGCGCTCCGAGAACGGGATCACCACGTCCTCGGACGGCAGTGGCGCCTGCTCGGCCTCGATCTCCACTTCCGCCTCGGCGGCGAAATGGGGCGCAAGGGCGTGCGCGCCGCGGGTCGCCGTCGTGGCGCTGCCCATCGGGTGGCTCGGCGCGCGGGCTGGGGCCTTGCGCGGAGCGGCATTGCGCGGCGCAGCCGGGGCGGCGGCGCTCTTGGCCCGGCCCGAAAGGCCGAGCCGGTGCACCTTGCCGATCACCGCATTGCGCGTGACGTTGCCAAGTTCGGCCGCGATCTGGCTGGCGCTGAGGCCATCGCTCCAGAGCTTCTTGAGCAGTTCGACGCGCTCGTCCGTCCATGCTCCGGCTTCGTTCATCCGCATCACCTATCTTGTCCGGCCGGTTCCTTGCGGCGCCGGCCTTAAGGGTGCTTCGTGGCGGAATCCGGAACCGCCGGCTTTTGTCGCTGAGACAAAACCGTTGCTGCCGCAACAGACGGGACTGGGGACGCCGCACGAAATGTCGTATCTGACGAAAACGACCATACAAGGGGCGGTGACTCGCGGACAAGAGTCGCCGAATCTGAAAACAGCTTTTCCCCAGACGATTCGCGATTGGCGGGTCAAGCGAATCTTTTCGGCAACACTGTCGTTGCGGCAAGAAAAGCCGGCATGGAATTGACAGGGCCTGCGGCCTTAAGCATATTTATCCACAAGGTGACGCCGCCCTTTCGGGCGGCGCTTATGTTTTCGCGGATCAAGGCCCGAACGATGCGGATGACGGCGCGACGAGAGGTCAGGAACTGGGTGCGACGATAACGTCGTCACCGGGTCGCAACATGCCTGCACGATGCAGCATTTCAACCCGGATCGCGTTCTCGACCCCAGCGCCAATCCGGTCTCACTCGTCACCCCCTTCGCGAGGATATTCCTTTCATGGCCCCCGCTCCTGTTTCCGCCAGCCAGTCCGTGCTCGTGCCGACCTATGCCCGCGCTCCCGTCGCCTTCGAGCGGGGTGAGGGCCCCTGGGCGATCACCGCCGACGGCACGCGCTACCTCGATTTCGGCGCCGGCATCGCCGTCAATGCGCTCGGCCACGCGCACCCGCATCTCGTCAAGACGCTGACCGAGCAGGCCGGCAAGATCTGGCACACCTCGAATCTCTACGGCGCCCCGGAAGGCGAGCGGCTCGCCCGTCGCCTCTGCGAGGCGACCTTCGCCGAGCGCGTCTTCTTCACCAATTCGGGCGCCGAGGCGAACGAGTGCGCCATCAAGATGGCGCGGAAATACCATGCCGCGAAGGGCCATCCCGAGCGCTACCACATCATCACCTTCGAGGGCGCCTTCCACGGCCGGACGCTGGCAACCATCGCCGCTGGCGGCCAGCAGAAATACATCGACGGCTTCGGCCCCAAGGTCGACGGCTTCGACCAGGTGCCTTTCGACGATGAGAAGGCCCTGCGCGCCGCGATCGGGCCTGAGACCGCCGCGCTGATGATCGAGCCGATCCAGGGTGAGGGCGGCCTGCGCTCGGTGCCCTCGCGCTTCCTCAAGCTGCTGCGCCAGATCTGCGACGAGAGCGGCCTGCTGCTGGTCTTCGACGAGATCCAGACCGGCGTCGGCCGCACCGGCAAGTTCTTCGCGCATGAGCATTACGGCGTGACGCCGGACATCATGTCGATCGCCAAGGGCATCGGCGGCGGCTTCCCGATGGGCGCCTGCCTCGCGACCGAGGAGGCGGCTTCGGGCATGACGCTCGGCACCCATGGCACGACCTTCGGCGGCAACCCGCTCGCCATGGCGGTCGGCAATGCCGTGCTCGACGTAGTGCTGGCGCCGGGCTTCATCGAGAATGTCGGCCAGATCGCGCTTCGGCTGAAGCAGTCGCTGGCCGAGCTCAAGGACAAGCATCCCGACGTGATCCAGGAGATCCGCGGCGAGGGGCTGATGCTCGGCCTCAAGCTGCACACGCCGAACACCGACTTCGTCAACGAGGCGCGCGCCCAGGGCCTGCTCGTGGTCGGCGCCGGGGACAATGTCGTGCGTCTGCTGCCGCCCCTGATCATCACCGAGGCGGACGTCGCCGAGGCGGTCTCCCGGCTCGACAAGGCTGCCGGCGCCGTCGAGGCTGCGCTGAAGCGCCCGGCCGCCGAATAAGTTCAACCCACGTAACCCCGCGAAGCGAAGGAAGCGCCCGTGACGCGCCATTTCCTCGATCTTTCCGATTTCTCCGGCAACGAGCTGCGCGCCATCCTGCGCGCGGGCGAGGAGATGAAAGCGCGACGTCGCACGCCGGCCGCCGCGGGGGATCGCCTGCTCGAAGGCAAGGTCATCGCCATGATCTTCGAGCAGCCCTCCTTGCGCACCCGCGTCTCCTTCGATGTCGGCATTCGCGAGCTCGGCGGCTCGCCGATGATGGTGACCGGTCGCGAGATCGAGCTCGGCGAGCGCGAGACCATCGCCGATACGGCCCGCGTGCTTTCGCGCTATGTCGATGCGATCATGATCCGCATGCTCGACCACGACGCCGTGGTCGAGATGGCGAAATATGCCTCGGTCCCCGTCATCAACGGCCTGACCAAGCGCCAGCATCCCTGCCAGGTGATGGCCGATGTCATGACCTTCGAGGAGCGCAAGGGGCCGATCGAGGGCAAGCGCATCGCCTGGACGGGTGATACCAACAACGTGCTGACTTCCTGGGTCCACGCTGCCGGCCGGCTCGACTTCGAATTGTCGATCGCGACCCCGGAAGAGCTGGCGCCGCCACCGGCGCTGATTGCCTGGGCGAAGAAGCAGGGCGCCAAGCTCAAGCTGACGACGCGGCCCGAGGAGGCGGTCGAGGGCGCCGATTGCGTCATCACCGATTGCTGGGTCTCGATGGGCGACGAGGAAGGCACCCGCCACAACCTGCTGCGACCCTACCAGGTCGATGACAGGCTGATGGACCGCGCCGAGAAGGAGGCGATCTTCATGCATTGCCTGCCGGCCTCCCGCGGCGAAGAGGTTACGGACAAGATCATGGACGGCCCGCAATCGGCCGTCTTCGACGAGGCCGAGAACCGGCTGCATGCACAGAAGGGCATCCTGGCCTGGTGCTTCGGCGGGGTCGCGGCCTGATGGCCGCCGAAACCGGCGCCGTGGCAGGGCTCGACGACGCCGTCCTGCCTTTTGCCGTTCCCGATCTCGACGTGCGTGGCCGGGTCGTTCGGCTCGGCCCCTCGATCGACGCGATCCTCGAACGTCACGCCTATCCGGTGCCGGTCTCGCGTGTCGTGGGCGAGGCTTGCGCGCTCGCCGTCATGCTCGGTACGGCGCTGAAGTTCGAAGGGCGCTTCCAGCTCCAGACCAAGAGCGACGGCGCCATTTCGATGATGGTGGTCGACTTCACCGCCCCCGACACCTATCGCGCCGTCGCCCAGATCGATCAGGCCAAGCTCGTCGAGGCGATGGCGCTGGACAAGCTGTCGACCGGTGATCTGCTGGGCGAGGGGCATCTTGCCATGACGATCGACCAGGGTTCGGCGACGACGCGCTATCAAGGCATCGTGCCGCTGACGCGGCAGGGCCTGGAGGAGGCGGCGCACCAATATTTCCGCCAGTCGGAGCAGATCCCCACGCGGGTCCGGCTCGCTGTCGGCACGGTCACGACCGGCGGGCGGGCGCATTGGCGCGCCGGAGGCATCCTCGTCCAGTTCATGCCCCATTCGCCCGAGCGCCTGCGTGCGGCGGACATCCACCCCGGCGATGCGCCGGAAGGCCATGAGATCCTCGCCAGCAACGATCCCGACGGCATCGAGGACGACGCCTGGACGGAGGCGCGCTCGCTGGTCGAGACGGTCGAGGACCATGAGCTGCTCGACCCCACGCTGGAGAGCGAGCGGCTGCTCTATCGGCTCTTCCATGAGCGCGGCGCGCGCGTTTTCGAAGCCGTTCCGGTGCACGAGGCCTGCCGCTGCTCGCGCGAGCGGGTGCTGGCGATGCTGCGCGGCTTCTCGCCCGAGGATCGTCGCGCGATGGTCGCCGATGACGGAACGCTCGGCGTCACCTGCGAATTCTGCTCGCGGCGCTATACCTTCGACCCGGCCGAGGTCGAGGAAGGGCTGTCGCCGGGGCTCTGAGCCCCTCTCCCGCCGGGAAAGAGGCTTTTCGCGCGCCGTTATTCCTGGGCCGTTATTCCTGGCAGGCCATCATCAGCTTGCGCATGAAAATCTCGCCGGCCTCAAGCTGCTGCAGGGTGATGTATTCGTCCGGCTGATGTGCCTGGTCGATCGAGCCGGGTCCGCAGACCACTGTCGGCAGGCCGGCGCGCTGGAAATGCCCAGCCTCGGTCGCATAGGCCACGGCGATGGTGTCGTTCCGGCCGGAAAGCCGCATGGCGAGCCGCTCCGCTTCCGAGCCCGGGTCCGGCGCGAGGCCGGGAACGTCGGAGGTCATCACCGTCTCGATGGTCGAGGTCGGTGCGGTCCTCTGCATGCGTGACAGCACGGTCTTCGCCAGGGAGGCGAAGCGTGCCGGCCCGGATTCAGGGTCCGAGCCCGGCAGGGTCCGGATTTCCCAGGAGAGTTCGGCCTTGTCCGCGAGGATGTTGCGCGCGATGCCGCCGTGGAACTTGCCGACATGGATGGTGTCGTAGGGTGGGTCGAAGCGCCCGCTCGCATCCGGCCGCTCCTTGGCCTCCTCCTGCATGCGGTCGAGTTCCGCGGCCAGCAGGGCTCCGGCATGGACGGCGCTGGCGCCGAGCTGAGGCTTGGAGGAATGGGCCGCGAAGCCGGTGATCTTCGTCAGGAAGGTGCGGATGCCCTTATGCGCGTCGGCTATGTCGAGCGATGTCGGTTCGCCCACGATGACCGCGAGCGGACGCGGCAGGGTCTTGCCCATCGCCGCGATGCCGTCGACGACGCCGAGGCAGGTCACCTCCTCGTCATAGGAGAAGAACAGGTGGATCGGTGTCTTGAGCCGGGCCGCGAGGAAATCCGGCACCAGTGCCAGCGCCAGCGCGACAAAACCCTTCATGTCGACGGCGCCGCGGCCATAGGCGCGCCCATCCTCGACATGCAGCGTGAAGGGATCGCGGCTCCAGGCCTGCCCCTCGACCGGCACGACATCGGTATGGCCGGAGAGCACGATACCGCCGCGGTCTTGAGGTCCGATGGTGGCGAAGAGCGCGGTCTTGTCGCCCGCCGCGTTGGGGAAGCGCGTGGAGGTGACGCCCCAGCCGGCGAGGTAGTCTTCGACGAAATCGATCAGCGGCAGGTTGGACCTGTGACTCACCGTATCGAAGGCGACGAGGCGGGCGAGCATCTCGAGCGGCGTGTAGCGCTGCCCGGCGGGCGGGGTGGCGGTCAATGCAGAACCTTCTTCACATAAGGGGAATCGAGCGGAAAGAGCGGTACTTCGACATCGAACACATCGCCGCCCTCGTCGAGCATGGCGTAGAAGCCGCGCATCGAGCCGTCCGGCGTCGGCAGGGGGCAGCCCGAGGTGTAGCTGAAGCTCTCGCCCGGCCGCAACACCGGCTGCTTGCCGACGACGCCTTCGCCACGCACCTCATGGGTTTCGCCGCGTCCGTCGGTAATGAACCAGTGGCGTGCCACGAGCTGCACGGTCTGGGTCGAGAGATTCACGATCTCGATGGAATAGGCCCAGAAATAGCGGCCCTGCGGCGGTGAAGATTCCGCCTCCATGAATTTCGGCGCCGCGGTCACACGCACGCCACGCGTCTGAGCTTGATACATCGCCAAGACCTTTGCGCCGTCCAAGACCTTTGCGCCGTCCAGGACCTTTGCTTCGTCGGTGACGCCGCGCCTCGCCGCCCCTTGATATGGACCGGCCGCAGGCAGCGTCAATGCCGACCGATATCATGCAGGCGTGGACAACATTGGGGAAGCGGCGCATTCGGCTTGGCCGCGGCGCGCGGCTTCGTTAGCGGTAACCGATTATCCTCGCGGACCTCGCATGCTGACTTTCAAGCCCGGCATCCAGCCCGACAGCTCCATCCGCGCCTTCATCGAGCAGGGCGCGATCCGGCTCGCCCATCCGCCGGCCGAAGGGCAGATCCAGCCCGCCAGCCTCGACCTGCGCCTGGGCGCGCGGGCCTATCGTGTGCGTGCCAGCTTCCTGCCTGGCCCCGAGCGCACGGTGAAGAGCCGCATCGAGGACCTGTCGCTGCACGAGATCGACCTGACGCGCGGCGCCGTGTTGGAAACCGGCTGTGTCTATATCGCCGAGCTGATGGAGGGCCTGAAGCTGCCGAAGGGCCTGCGCGCGGCCGCCAACCCCAAGAGCTCCACCGGTCGTCTCGACGTCTTCACCCGAGTCATCACCGACCGCGCCCGCGAATTCGATCTGGTCGAGGACGGTTATGAGGGGCCGCTCTTCATCGAGATCTCGCCGCGCACCTTCCCGGTGCTGGTCCGCTCGGGCTCGCGGCTCTCGCAGATCCGATTCCGCGCTGGCGAGACCCGGCTCGACGATCGGGCGCTCGGCGAGGTCCATCTCCGCGAGACGCTGGTCAGTGCGACGGAGCCGTCCTTCCAGGGTGGCGTCGCCGTCAGCGTCGATCTCTCCGGTTTCGACGGGCTGCTCGGTTACCGCGGCAAGCACCACACGGCGCTGATCGATGTCGATCGCGTGGGCGCCTATCGCGCCGCCGATTTCTGGGAACCTATCCCGTATGACGGCTCGGGCAGCATGATCCTCGACCCGGGTCAGTTCTACATCCTCGCTTCCAAGGAAGCGGTGCACGTCCCGCCCGACTACGCCGCCGAGATGACACCCTTCGACGCGCTGGTCGGCGAGTTCCGCGTCCATTATGCCGGTTTCTTCGACCCCGGCTTCGGCCATAGCGCCGCCGGCGGGCAGGGGGCTCGGGCGGTGCTGGAGGTACGATCCCGCGATGTGCCGTTCATCATCGAGGACGGCCAGATTGTCGGCCGTCTCGTCTACGAGGCCATGGCGGCTCGTCCGTCCTCGCTCTACGGTGCCGGGCTGAAGTCCAACTACCAGGGCCAGGCGCTCAAGCTTTCCAAGCATTTCAAGGGCTGAGGCCCGCTCCCGGCGCTGTGGTAGCCCGGCTCAATCCGGATTGAACACCGACCAGCCCGTCGCCTCGGCGAGCCGTTCCAGCGCGAGCGTGCCCAGCATCGAGTTGCCGTTGGCGTTGAGCCCGGGCGACCAGACCGCGATCGCCGCCTTGCCCGGAGCGATGGCGAGGATGCCGCCACCGACCCCGGATTTCCCCGGCAGGCCGACGCGGAAGGCGAAGTCTCCCGAGGCGTCGTAATGGCCGCAGGTCAGCATCAGCGCGTTGATCCGCCGCGCGCGCTGGGCCGAGACCACGCGCGGCCCTCCCGGCTCATGAAGCCCGCCATGCATCAGGTAGCGCCCCGCCATGGCGAGCTGGCGGCAGCTCATGGCGATGGCGCATTGATGGAAATAGACGCCGAGCGTCAGCTCCGGCGCGTGCTGGATATTGCCGAAGGCCTTCATGTAGTTGGCGAGCGCGATGTTGCGGAAACCGGTGGCTTGTTCGGCGCGCGCCACGGCCTCGTCGATGATGATGCTGTCGTCGTCGGCGAGATAGCGCACGAAGCGCAGCAGCTCGCCGATGGCGACGCGCGGCTCGTGGCCGGCGAGATTGATGTCGGAGACGACCAGCGCGCCGGCGTTGATGAAGGGATTGCGCGGGATGCCCTGTTCGCGCTCGAGCTGCACGATCGAGTTGAACGGGGTGCCCGAGGGCTCGCGCCCGACGCGGCGCCAGAGCGTGTCGCCGACCTTGCCCAGCGCTTGCGTCAGGGCGAAGACCTTGGAGATGCTCTGGATCGAGAAGGGCTCTTCGCTCTCTCCGGCGACGTGGAGATTGCCATCGGCGGTGACGATGCAGAGTCCGAACTGACGCGGGTCGATGCGGGCCAGCGGCGGGATATAGCTCGCCACCTCGCCGCGCTCGCTTGCATCGCGCATATCGGCGGCGATGTCCTGCACGAGGCGCGCCAGATCCGCCAAGTTTCCCCTCCAGCTCTTCCGTCGCGATCAGGCAACACCGATGCGCGGGCCCGGGTCAAGCGGGCGTGGCGACAGGAGGCGCGCGGCCTCAGTGAAGGAGGCGGGTCTCGGCGGGGCCCTGTCCATCGATGGCGGCGCGCTGGGCGGCAATGACGCAAAGCGCCTTTCCGCGCGATTTCGCCTGGTAGAGTGCTGCGTCCGCCGCTGCCATCACGGCGCTCATGTCGCTACCGTGCTCGGGCGCGAGTGCGATGCCGACCGAGGCGCCGATATGCAGCCGGTGGCCGCTATCGAGCTCGTAGGGCTCCGAGATCTCCTTGACGAGGCGCTCGCCGATCCGCTGGAGCTGCACCCGCTCGGTCTGCTCCGATAGCACCACGAACTCGTCTCCGCCGATCCGCGCGGCGATGTCGGAGCTGCGCACGAGTGCCCGCAGCCGCTCGGCGACGAGCTGCAGCAGCGCATCGCCGGCCGGATGGCCATAGGTGTCGTTCACGGCCTTGAAGCCGTCGAGGTCGAGATAGATCAGCGCGAGCCCCTGAGGCGCCGCCGGATCGCCGAAGCGGGTCGTGAAGGCGCGGATGAGCCCGGCGCGGTTCGACAGGCCGGTCAGCATGTCGTGCCGGGCATGGAAGGCGTTCTCGCGCTCGGCCCGCATGGTCGAGATCAGCATGGCGTTCAGCTTGTAGGCCGCCATCGTCATGCTGAGCAGGTAGAACGGGATCTGCATGAAGGTGATGAACATGATCGGCTCGTGGCCGAACGGCGCCGCGAAGCAGCACGGCCCCAGCGTCAGCGCGATCATGACGCCGGCCATGCGCGGCGCTCCGAAATTCCGGAAGCAGATGCCGCCGACCATGGCGGCTGCGGAAAGGCACGCCAGCGTCGCCGCGACCCAGTCACCGCTGGTGAGGCTCAGGAAGGTGCCGGCGCCGATGCCGGCCGCCCAGGCGACGCCGAGCAGAAGGTAGGTATCGGTCCAGGTCGGCTCGCCGCGCTCTGCCTTTCGACGGGAGGTCACGAGGACGTAGAGCCGGATCAGGCAGCACAGCACCTCGAAGGCGCACCAGAGCTGGAAGGGCAGGGTCGGGATGCGCCAGGCGATCAGGAAGGAGACGGCGAGCGAATTGATGACGCCGCCGGCGAAGATCGGCAGCGTGCCGAACAGGCTGGCGACCAGGGCGGTCCTGATTTCGGCGGGAACGTCCGGACCTGCGTCGGCCAGCCAGCGCGTGACGCGCCAGCGCGGCAAACTGTAACGCAGGGCTACACCACTCATAGGCCGGTCGAGCTCCTCGCTGCGGACAGGCGGCGCTACCCCAGCGAGGTGGGGCTTAGTATGAAGTGGTTACGATTCAGTGTGACAGGCCTGCGGGTTCCGCATGGTCGGCCCTGCGCGCGCGCAGGGCTCAATTCGCTTCGCGATAGACCCAGACGCGCGCCGGCGGGATGTTGCGCAGGATCCAGTCGGAGACAAAGGCTTTCAGGCCCGAGCCCTTGCGCGGGATCGGCGAGATCACCGAATAGGTGAACTGGATGAAGGGCGCGCCCTCCACCAGCAGCGGAAAGGCTTCCTTCGCCAGAGCCGAGCGGGCCGGCGGCGGGCGGTTGAACAGCGGCAGGCTCGAGACCAGGGCGATGGCCTTCTCGGTCAGGTGTCCGGCCAGCGTGGTCGACAGGGCATAGGCATCGCCCTGGACGACCGTGGCCCGCGGAAAGCGCTGGCGCAGCAGCTCGCAGAATTCTGGGCTGTACTCCACCAGGATCAGCCGCTCCTCCTCGATGCCGCGCTCGATCAGGGCTTCGGTGACGGGGCCGGTGCCCGGGCCGATTTCGATGACCGGGCCAGGCTGCTCCGGGTCGACATAGGAGGCCATGCGTCGCGCGAGCGCCGGGCTCGACGGCGTCACCGAGCCGGTCCGCAACGGGTCGTCGATCCAGGATTTGATGAAGCGTGCCTCGTCGCCGAGCTTCGTCTTCGCTTCGGTGACGCGGCTTTTCAGCTTCTCCGCCTTGTTGCGGACCTCGCCCTCGACCTTGTAACGGACGGCCGCGACCTTGAGCTTCGCCTCGGCCACGCAATCGACGAGATCAGCCGCCGTGACCCGAACTTCGCCTTCCAGCCGATTGGCCACGCGCGATTGGCCAAGCCGGGCCGCAATCGAGCCCGCGCGCGGCGGACGATGTCGAGTCGTCGAAGACATGATACCCCTTGTACGCTGCAAAGCGGCCCGCATTCCAGCGTCGCGGAAACGTTACTCGCCCGGCATATGGGGTCAAGTCCAGCTACTCGGCAAGCCTCTTTGCAAGGATGCGGAGCCACGTCAGATGAGGGGCCGCGGCGCCTTGTTCCTTTCGTAGATGGCCGCCATGCGGGCGGTCAGGCGCGGATTGAGCAGTGTCAGCCGGCCGCCGGACATGGCGAACAGCCCCGCCTTGCGCAGCTTCGACCAAGTCTTGCTCGTATGGACGAGCGAGAGGCCTAGCGCGTCCGCGAGCTGCTGCTGCGACAGGGGAAAGGCGAAGCTGCCTTCGTTCACCAGCCCGAGCGCATCGGCGCGACGATAGAGCGTGATGACCATGGCTGCGATGCGTTCGCTGGCGGTGCGCTGGCCAACCGATGTCAGGTTGTCGTCGACGATCGATTCCTCGCGCGAGCCCAGCCAGGCGAGCTCATAGGCGAGGTTGGGCATCCGCACGAACAGGTCCCAGATCCGCTTGCGCGGAAACACGCAAAGCTCGACATCCGTCAGCGCCTCGACACCGTGGTCCGACGCGTCGAGCAGCGAAGCCTGGAGGCCGACGAGATCGCCCGGCAGCAGGAAGTTGAGGATCTGGCGGCGCCCGTCTGCCAGCGACTTATAGCGGAATGCCCAGCCCGAATAGAGCGTGTAGAGTTCGGCGTCTTCCTGACCCGGATGAATGATGTCGCTGCCGGCCGACACGCTTCGATGATCGATCTTCATCGCCTGGATGAAGCGAAGCTCGTCATCGGTCTTGTCTTCGAACGCCGGCATCACGCGAAGCGGGCAGGCGAGACAGGCAGGCCCGAGGCGGCTTGGCCTGGTTTTGAGATGCATCACTGGATTCGACCCCCTGGCGACGCAGAACCGCGTCGACACCAAGATAACGCTGCCAGCCTCTCCGCCGTTCCCTTGCGGCCGGCTTTCCCACTTCATGTCGTTGTCTCTCGCGTTCGAAACGCCTTCTCGGGAACCTGGCTCGTGGAATTGCGTTTTGCTTGTGACAGCCGGCCTATTCGGGTCGGTGGAGGCGTTGGGAGACAAAGATGCTGAATGACAGCCTGGCCCCCGCCAAGCGGGCTTTGATTTTTTTCGGTTGCATGGCGGCGGTGGTGGCCGGCCTGACCTTCGGCGCCGGCTTGCAACTGCCGGCCGACCAGAGTTCGACGACGGTCGCTCAGCTGCGAGGCGCTCAGCCGAATGAAGCGCAATTTGCTGCTGTCGATCGGTCGGATCGCAGCGAGAGCGTCGTTCATCGCGCTATTCCCGCCGCGTCCAAGCAGGCGATGGCCGAGAGCGAGCGTCGCGTCATTCTTCGCTGAGGAGGACGGAACCGTTCCACGCACCGCGCGTTGACCGCGCGGCGCTCCTCGCGCTGCACTTCGAGCCGCCTTCGGGCGGCTTGTTTTTTGTTCGCCCCCTGCGGCCAGGAAGAGTCATGTATCTGCGCGTCCGCCACGCGACGACCTATCGTTACGCCACGCCCGTCAGCTTCGGCCTGCATCGGCTGATGCTGCGGCCGCGCGACAGTTTTGACCTGCGGCTGGTGGATACCGCCCTGGCGATCTCGCCTCAGGCGAACCTGCGCTGGATGCACGATGTCTATGGCAATCCGGTCGCCATCGCCGATTTTGCGACCCCCGCCGACACGCTCGAGATCGTCAGCGAACTGACGGTCGAGCGGTTCGGCTCGGCCTTGCCACGCAGCCGGCTCGAACCCGGCGCGGCCTTGACCGGAGTTGTCTACAGCGATGGCGAACGGATCGTGCTGCAGCCTTATCTCGCGCGGGCGGCCGCCGACCCCGACGGGGTGATCGAACGCTGGCTCGCCGATTTTCGCGCCCGGCTCGGCGAGGGGTCCGGCCATCTCCTGCGCGATCTTGCCCACGCGATCTATACCGAGCTGCATTACGCGGTGCGCTATGACGAGGGCACCCAGCACCCGGCCGACACGCTGCGGCTCGGCCAGGGTTCCTGCCGCGACTATGCCTGGCTGTTCATCGAGCTGGCCCGGCGCATGGGGTTCGCGGGGCGTTTCGTCACCGGCTATATCCACGACCAGTCTCCGGACGCCGCCGGCCTCGTCTCGCCCGTCGGCCTGACCCATGCCTGGGCGGACGTCTTCATCCCGGGAGATGGCTGGGTCGAATTCGACCCGACCAACGATCTCGTCGCCGACCATCAACTGCTGCGGATCGCGGTCGCACGCGTGCCGGAGGATGCCTCACCGATCGCCGGCAGCTTCACCGGTCCACCGGGCTCCTTCGTGGGACTTTCCGTCGGTGTCCTGATCGAGCCCGACGAAGGGGCAACCGTGCAGACCGGCTGAGCGGGCCAGGCCCCGTCAGCCGCGATGCTTGACGCGCCAACGCCCGAGATCGCTGCCCTCGGCCTTTCCGCTCTGGACTGCTTCGATCTGGGCCAGCAGGCCCGCGAACAGGCGTGGCGGCTCCTGATGGGCGATCGGGCGATCGGCCTCCAGCGCGACCTCGATCGTCGATTCATCGACATCGTTGACGGTCACGGTGATCCGCGCACCGGGCGTATTGCGCAACACCCGCGAGGCGACGTCGGCCACGAGGAAGCCGAGAGGGATGATGCGGTCGACGGATAATGTCGCGGCCGTCTCGATCCGGCTGGAAATCCATTGGTCGCGGCGCCGGATCAGGTTGGAGATCATCGAGACCACGTCCTCCAGGAACAGGTCGACCCGTACCGGCTGCATCTCGCCGTCGGCGAGCGTGAACCGATACGCGGCCGACAATACATGGACGCGGCATTCGGCGTCCGCCAGGGCGAGCCTGGCCTCGTCCCGGTAGTCGCGCTTGCTGAGCCCGATATAGCTCTGCACCACCTGGAGGCTGTTCTTCACCCGATGGTGCAGTTCCCGCACCAGGAAGCGGTTGTCGTCGAGCGCGGTCTGCAGGCGCCGCTGCCGCACTTCCTGTTCGTCGACCATGATATTGAAGGCTTCGGCGACGCTGCGGATGTCGCTCGGCATGTCGTCGGCCACGGCGGCGCGCGCGCGTTTTGCTGAGGCGCGGGAGCGTGCCGCCGCCTCGATGCTGCGCAGCCAGCGCACGCAGTGACGATCGATGGCGCGCAGATAGACCAGGCACAACAACGTCAAGGTTGCGAGCGGCGCAAGGAGCAGGACCGCGAACTGGATGCGCGCCGCACGCTCGCGCGAATCGTCGAAGGTGGCGATGACGTAGAAGGCGGGCTCGGCGACCTTGCGGGCCGCGTAGACGCGCTCGGTCCCGTCACGGCTCGGCGCACGCCAGCGCTCGAGCCCCTGCGGAAGATGGGCTTCGCGCGGCAGCCACGACTCGGGCTCGTTGCGCCCGCGGCTGGCGACCACGCCGCTGCCTTGCGAGACGAGCGCGACATCCATGCCGTCGCCGCCTTCGCCGAGGTCGAAGACGCTCTCGAGCACCTCCGGGTCGATCAGCAGCAGGGCTTCCTGCATGCTCGACCCGGTTGCCGCGGGATCTTCGGCATGGACGGTGAGATAGCGGCGGCTTCCGATTGCGACCTGGTTGTAATGGGCTTTGCCGAGCTCGACGCCGCCCCAGGGGACGATGGCCGGCAGGTCGCGCAGCTTTGTGGCCGTCTGGGTCAGGGTCTGCGCATCGATGCTGGCATCCAGCGTCGCCGTGCACGACCGTCCGTCGGCGGTGCGGATCAGGGCGGCGGTGAAGCCGCTGACCTGGGTGAGCGTCTTGGCGCCCACCTGCTTGCACTGCTCGGGCGACAGCCCGGCATCGGCGACCGTCGCGCCGAAGGACAGGAGCGCGCGCAACGCGCCGCGATACCAGATCCGCGTCCGGACGGCGAAGTCGTCCGCCGCCTGAATCTGCGAGGCCTCGATGGCCCCTGTGATGGTGCGGTAGGCGGTAGCCGCAGCCAAGGCTGTCACGCAGCCGATCGGGAGCGCGATCGCGATCAGGAGCGCCAGAAGACGCCCCCGGACAGTACGGAACCGCGCCAGACGCATTCAGAACCCGACTGTTTCGGAACCCGCCCTTTGCATCGCGGCCGCGCTGGTCCGATCCGGCCCGAGATCGTCGACGCTGCCTATGGAAAGGAGTTCGGCAAGCTTTGTTCGAGCCCGGTTGACGCGGCTCTTGATGGTGCCGATGGCGACGCCGCAGATATCCGCAGCTTCCTCGTAGGAGAGTCCGGTGGCTCCGACCATGATGAGCACTTCGCGCTGCTCCTCCGGCAGCTTGGCCAGGGCCTTGCGGAAGTCGGCGAGGTCGAGATGGCTTTCCTGGTTGCCCTGGGTCGCCATGCGCTCGGCATAGGTCCCTTCGCTGTCCTGCACCTCGCGGCCGCGCTTGCGGTAGAGCGAATAATAGGTGTTGCGCAGGATGGTGAAGAGCCAGGCGCGCAGGCTGGTCCCCGGCTCGAACTTGTCGGAATTGCCCCAGGCCTTCAGCAGCGTGTCCTGCACCAGGTCATCGGCAAGCTGCATCGACCCCGACAGCGACGCCGCGAAGGCGCGCAGATTGGGGATTTCCCTGATCAGGCCATCCTTGAACTCGGTCGCGAAATCATTTCCGCTCATCGGACGACGCTCCGGCTGCGCGCTGTTCCGTCGCTTCCAGCTGCGCCAGCAGCACGAGAAACTTGTCGGGCACGGGGGCATTCACGATGTCGTCGTAATGCGCCTTCAGCGAGCGGCCGATCGATTCCTGCACCTTCGGATCGAGAATCATGTCGAAGTCGTCGTTATCGCCTCCGGGGTCGGGCATCGCAGCATCCAGATTCGTCATTTCAGCCCTCGCGCCAAAGCCAGGCCTGCTTTTCCAGCAGGTCCCGGATCCAGAGTTCCAATGATGGCGGAGCCGATCCCGGATGGCGATGGCGACACCAATACGCCTTTTAAACCGGCGTCACATCGAAATGTTCCCATCGCGTGCAAAAATAAATCGCTTGTCTCTTGCAAGGCCTAAGCCATTATGCGCGCACGATAAAAAGGACGCATTAATGTCGATTGCCAAGGAAATTGCGCCTTACCTGCCCTATCTGCGCCGTTTCGCGCGCGCGCTCAGCGGCACGCAAGCCAGCGGAGACGCTCATGTCGTCGCCATGCTGGAAGCGCTCGTCGCGGACCCCTCCGGCTTTCCGCGCGACATCGACCCGCGCATCGGGCTCTACCGGGTCTTTCTGAAGCTCTGGTCCTCGGTCGGACTCGACACGAGCGAGCCGGTGGTCGAGCTCGGGCGCTCGTCGGCCGAGCGCAACCTCGAGGCGCTGACGCCGCGCCCGCGGCAGGCCTTCCTGCTGCGCACGGTGGAAGGCTTCTCGATCGACGAGGTTGCCGCCATCATGCAGGTCTCGGCTGCGGACGCCGCGGCCTTGGTCCAGACCGCGGGCCAGGAAATCGCCGAGCAGGTCGCGACGGATGTCCTGATCATCGAGGATGAGCCGATCATCGCGCTCGACATCGAGACGATGGTCGAGGAGCTCGGCCACAGCGTCACCGGCGTCGCCCGGACCCAGCGCGAGGCGATCGCCCTCGTTGGCAAGAAGCGTCCGGGGCTGGTGCTTGCGGATATCCAGCTCGCCGATGGCAGCTCCGGCTTGGATGCCGTGAATGAGATCCTGACCTCGATCGACGTGCCGGTGATCTTCATCACCGCCTACCCCGAGCGGCTCCTGACGGGCGACAGGCCTGAGCCGGCCTTCCTCATCACCAAGCCGTTCCAGCCGGAAGCGGTGAAGGCGGCGATCAGCCAGGCGCTGTTCTTCGATCGCCGGGCTGGCCGGAAGGCGGCATAGCCGCCGTTTTGCAACACGATCGGCTCCGCGCCCGAGATGCGGGGCCTCTTTTGACGAAGGCCGCGGAACAAGCCTCGCAATCAGGCGTTCGCGACTTCATGTCGGGTTGGCGTGCAGTTGGGGAGGGTGTGGACCATGGCGACGACGTTCATGGCTACCGCCGCAGGCGCTGTTTCGGTCGCCGCGGCGTTGTATTCGGGGACCGTGCAGCCCGGTGCATTCACCAGCGAGCTTCTCTCGCTGGTGCTTGCAGCCTTGACGAGCATTGCGGTCGCGAGCGCCTCGGCCCTGGATGGCTGAACCGGCGCGGACGCAGGCTCCTCCGGATTTTGCTGCTCTGTAGTGTGACCGTCCTTCTCGGGGATGTGTTTGCTGTCGCGCAGGAAAAACCTGTAGAGCCCGCGCTGTCGCTGCAGCTTCCGCCGAGGCGGCCTGTAGAGTTTGGCGCGCCCGTCCTCGACAGGCCGGTTCAGCGCCCGGCTGAGTCCGGAGGGGCGGCGCAACCAGGTCCAGCCGAGCGAGCCGAGCCCAGCACCGACAGGGGTGGCGATTCATGTCTCGCTCGGCTCAAGACGATACCGGGCAACAACATCGAGGCCGCCGATCCGAAGCTCGCGCAGGGCGAGCCGGCCTGCCGCGTCAGCGAGCCGGTCGTCGTGAAGGCGCTCGCGCTGCGCGCGTCGGGAAAGGCGCAGATCGTTGCCTTCGAGCCGCCCGTGACGCTCGGCTGCGCGATGGCGAAGGCTGTAGCCGACTGGCTCGGCGACAGCGTCCAGCCACTGGCTCGGGGGCATTTCGACAATGACTTGACCAGCCTGCGCGTTGGTGGCGGGCATGAGTGCCGGCGACGCAACAGGGCATCGGCCGGGCCCGTCAGCGAGCATGCGACCGGCAAGGCGCTCGACATCTTCGCGTTCCGGATAGGCGAGGGAAAGACCGCGGTTCAGGTCGCGGTCGAGAAACCGATGGGGCTGGCGCAGAACAGCTTTCTGACCGCGGTGCGCCAATCGGCCTGCGGCGCCTTCATGACGGCGCTTGGCCCTGGCTCCGATGCCGCCCACGCCAATCACCTGCATGTCGATATTCAGGAGCGGCGCTCGCGCGCCTCGCGCTTTTGCCAATAGGGGGAAGACTGGTGCCGGCGGCTGGATCAGAACGTCAGCCCGAAACGCCAGGCGGCAAGCCGCTGGAAGGAGCGCCGGTCCGGCTTGTCGGCGTCGACCAGCATCAGCTCGGCGCGGCGTGCGGCCATGATCAGCAGGGCGTCGTCGAGTGTGAGCCCGGTCGCAATCAGGTCCTCGAGTTCCCAGAACGGTGGCACAGGCACGACGTCCCCGCCGGCCGGGTTCATGATTGTTGGGGTTTCTCCCCGCAGGCGACTCACGGACATCGACATTCCCATGCCAAGATGAAGCCGCAACGCAACAAGGTCTCGGTGGTTCCATTAAGCCGGAACTGTGGGCATCTTGAGGCGTTTTCGTTCGGTCACCTCGCGGGAGCAATCAACATGAGCATTCGATATTCCCGCTGGTGCCTGGGCGCAGCAGCGGCCTTTGCCTGCCTTTCGGCCGCTCCGGCACTGGCCCAGTCGGGGCCTCCGACCGGGCGCTTGTCTTGCTCGATCGGGACGGCCCTGGGCGCCAGCATCAAATCGCAGCGACCGCTCGATTGCCGTTTCAGGCCGCGCCGGGGGCCGACGCAGCACTATACCGGCATCGTCCGTCAATTCGGCCTCGATCTCGGCACGATCCGCGGGACCACCATGGCCTGGCATGTCTACGGACCCTATGCGCGCGCGCCGCTGGGGGCTTTGAACGGACGTTACGCCGCGTCGTCCCCTCCCGGAGCCGGCACGGGCGGATCCGCGCTCGTCGGCGGCGAGGAGGACAAGGTCACGCTGCGGCCGCGGGTGGTTCAAACGACGCGCGGCTTCAATGTCGCCGTCGGCGTGACGCAGTTCGAGCTGACGCTCGCCCCTGCCGGCCGTCGGCGCTGACGGCCGGAGCGATCGCTTACGCTTCGCTAACCTTGTCTCCGCAAAATTGAATCAAATGGGACGTAACCAGGGCCGAATCCGCGTAAGATCAGGAACATCGGTCTGCCTGTTACGTTGGGGGTAGCAGGTTGAAGTGAGTAAGAAAGCCGTTCGATGGCTGATATCCGCGTTCTCATTGTCGAAGACGACCCGTTCATCGCCATGGACATCGAGGCGGCCGTGGCCGAACAGCTCGGTGACCGGGCGGAGCTGATCGTCGTCGAGTCGGTCGCCCAGGCGCGGCGGGAGGCTGCCGGCCAGCTCTCCTGCGCTCTGCTCGATATCGATGTTCTCGATGGCAAGACCTTCGAGGTCGCGGATGCGCTGCAGAGGACCGGCATCCCCTTCGCCTTTGTGTCCGGTTCCGCGCCGCATGAGGTGCCGAAGCCTTTGCGGCAGGCCCGCTTTCTGCGCAAGCCTTTCTCGACGCGCGAGGTCGCAGCCTTCGTCATGGCGGCGATTGGGGGGCTGGGCCGCAAGAGCATGGCCTGAAGCTTCAGAATTCACCAGAGGACCGGGCGAAAAGCCGCTCTCGGCTAACTCAAGCTGCGCTGTCGCGCTTCGGGAAAATCACCGTGACGCGGGTTCCGGGGCGTTCGCTGCCGGGATGAAGCGGCTGGGACGTCATTGTCGCGCGCATGCTGCGAAGCAGGCTCGCGATCACGGTCTGGCCGAGCCCCTTGTTCTGGATTTCCGCCGGCATGCCGACCCCATCGTCCTCGATCGAGAGCGACAGGGCTGGCTCGCCCTCCTGCTCGACGCGGGCCAGGCGGATCGCGATCTGCCCGGTCATGCCGTCCGGGAAGGCATGCTTGATCGCGTTGGTGACGAGTTCGTTGACGATGACGACGTAGGAGACGGCGTCCCGCCCGGGCAGCCTGATCGAATCCATATCGAGATTGATCGAGATCGGCCGCCCCTCGGCTGATTTTCCGATCTCGGCGAGGAGATCCTCCATATAGGGTCGTGCATCGATCGCGTCGGTCTCGATGTCGAGACGCAGCCGCCTTTGCCCGGCGGCGATCGCTTGGATGCGGGATTGCGCCTGCGCCAGCGCTGCCTTGACCGCTGGCTCGCGGGTCTGGCGGCTCTGTACGTTCAGCAGTGCCGACACCATGGCGAGGTTGTTACCGACGCGGTGGTTGACGTCGCGCAGCAGGGCTTCGATGCGCAGGCGCTCGCTTTCGAGCTCCCGGGTGCGGTCGCTGACGATCTGCTCCAGCTCGGCATTGCTGACCGCGAGTTGCGTGCTGCGGCGCTGTCGCCTGCGCAGCACCTGCCACGCGGCGAAGGCGAGCCCGGCGAGGGCGACGACGATGCCGCTGCTTCCCCACAGGCGGCGGCGTTCCTCGCGGCGATAAAGCGAGCGCAGACGGATATTCTCCGCTTGCTGGATCTCCCCGACGAGATCGCGCAGCTTGTCCATGGTGGCGACGCCGGGCCCGTCGCGAAGCACGGCGATGGCTTCGTCGCGGCGACCGTTGCGCGCGAGTTCCACGGTCTGGTTCAGTTCCGCGAGCTTCGTGAGCGTCGCCTCGCGTAGCGTCGCGGCCCGCTGCTTCTGGGCGGGGTCGGCGTCGACCAGCGCCGCGAGCACCTCGAGCTCCGGGACGGCCGCAGCACTGCCTTCGGTGAAGGGTTCGAGATAGGCGGCCTGGCCGGTGAGCAGATAGCCGCGCTGCCCGGTCTCGGCATCACGGACCCGGCCCAGGAAGCGTTCCGCCCGTTCGCGGATCTCGATCGCATGCGAAACGCTGTCCGCGGCGCGGCGCGCCTGCAGATTGATCCAGGCCGCCAGGATGACCGCGATGGCGACGACACTGATCGCGATGATCGTGACGGTCGCCGAGCGCAAGCGGGCGCCCAGCCTCGGAAACGCGGGAAACGGCAAGCGGTTGCGGGGCCTCGCCAGAGCAGACATGCCTATCCTGTTACAGGACACAGGATGGCATCCCTATGTAAAAAGACGGGTCGCGTCCACCCTGAAGCCGGAATCGGCGTCAGGCTTCGTCCCCACCCTCGCCGTCGTCGGAGCCCGAGAAAAGCTGGCGGCCGAGGATGGTTCCCAGCACGCCGATCCCCGCCAGCGCGACCACACGCCAGCCGGTCTTCGAGGTCAGCATCCGGGCGGCGAGCGGCGCTGCGGCCAGCGCTGCGGTCGCGGCAACCGGTCGCGGCGGGCGCGGGCGGTTCTTGACGAAGAGGCCGATGCAGAACGCGATCAGCGCGGTGGCGGCGAGCCCACCTGCGATCCAGAGGCTGGCCGCAACCGCACCGTAGCGCTCCGCCAGGACGGTGTGCAGCGCGCTGAGTGCGTAGCCCCCGGCGCAGACCAGCAGCAGCGCGGCGAAGGCGAACAGGCCGATGACTGTCGCATTGCGTTTCACCGTTCCGGAGACTTCCGAAGCGATGAAGGATCCGAGCCCCCCGAGCATGGGCTAGCGCGCCGAAAGATAGCCGACGAAGAGGCCGACGGCGGCAGCCAGACCCAGGGCTCGCAGGGGCCGCTCGCGGATCTCGTCCTCGATCAGCTTCTGCAGCTCGCTCGCCTGCTCTCTGGCGACATCGGCCATCCGGTCGGTATCGACGCCGACCGCGCGCAGGCGGTCGCTGACGGTCGCGGCGATGTCCTCGGCGCTGCGGGTCAAGGTCTCTTCGAGGGCGCTGGCCTGCCGCTTGGCCCGGGCACCGGCGCGACGTGCTTCCGCCGCGACATCCTCGGCGCCGGCTTCGATTTCGGCCTTGGCGCTCTTGGCAGCCGCGGCCGCCGAACGTTTCGAAGATGTCGCTCTCGCCATGACGCTCGTTCCCTGTCGCTCGATACCGTGCGGCGCGATGGTGGCCGGACCGGCCGCTCGCCGCAAGAGACTCGCTTGGCGCAAGCCTCCTTCGTGGCGCCAACGCGGGCGCCCCCGTTTCTGTTCCGTCAGGGAACCGGCTCGCCTGCCTTTGGTGTCCGCTTGGCGGGCGCCGTAAGATCGGGGAATGGCGGCCTCAGTGAGCCTCGTCCCAGTTGCCAGCGGCGCGGGCCTCGACGGCGAGGGGGACCCGCAGCTGCACCGCAGGGTGGGGTGCCTCGACCATCACCCTCTCGATCACCGGCAGGGTCTTCTCGACCTCCGCATCGGGAACCTCGAAGACCAGTTCGTCATGCACCTGCAGCAGCATCCGCGCATTGAGCCGTTCGGCCGTGAGCGCTGCATCCATGCGGATCATGGCGCGGCGGATGATGTCGGCGGCGGAGCCTTGGATCGGCGCGTTGATCGCTTGCCGCTCGACAAAGGCACGCTCGGACGGGTTCTTCGAGGCGACTGCCGGGAAATGGCAGACGCGACCGAAGATCGTGGTGACCTGGCCATGGGCGCGCACATGCGTCTTGGTCTGGTCCATGTAGTCGCGGATGCCGGGAAAACGCTCGAAATACTTGCGGATATAGGCGCTGGCCTCCTCCCGCCCGATGCCGAGCTGGTTGGCGAGGCCGAAGGCCGAGATGCCGTAGATGATGCCGAAATTGATCGCCTTGGCGCGGCGGCGCACCTCGCTCGGCATACCCTGAACCGGTACGCCGAACATCTCGGAGGCCGTCATTGCGTGGATGTCGATGCCGTCGGCGAAAGCCTGCCGGAGCTGCGGGATCTCGGCGATATGGGCGAGCAGGCGCAGCTCGATCTGGCTGTAGTCGGCCGAGACCAGCTTGAAGCCGGGTTCCGGCACGAAGGCCGTCCTGATCTTGCGTCCGGCCTCGGTGCGGATCGGGATGTTCTGCAGGTTGGGCTCGGAGGAGGAGAGCCGCCCCGTCGTGGTCGCGGCCAGCGCATAGGAGGTGTGGACCCGGTTGGTCTGCGGATTCACATAGGCCGGCAGCGAGTCGGTATAGGTCGATTTCAGCTTGGCGAGCTGGCGCCATTCCAGGATCTTGGAGGGCAGCGCATGGCCCTGCTCGGCGAGGTCTTCCAGAACGCCGGCGCCCGTCGCCCATTGGCCGGTCGCGGTCTTCTTGGCGCCTTCCAGCCCCATCTTGCCGAACAGGATGTCGCCGAGCTGCTTCGGGCTACCGATCGTGAACTTCTCGCCGGCGAGCTCGTAGATCTCGTCCTCCAGCCGGGCCAGCCCCTGCGCGAAATCGCCGGACAGGCGCGACAGGATCTGCCGGTCGATGGCGATGCCGCGCGTCTCCATACTGGCGAGCACGGCGACCATCGGCCGTTCCAGCACCTCGTAGACGGTGGTCTTCTTCTCGGCGGCGAGGCGCGGCTTCAGCGCGAGCCAGAGACGCAGCGTGATGTCGGCGTCCTCGGCGGCGTAGTCGGTCGCCTTGTCGAGCGGCACCTTGTCGAAGGTGATCTGCGATTTGCCGCTGCCGGCGACCTGCGCATAGGGAATCGTCTCGTGGCCGAGATGCAGCTCCGAGAGCTTGTCCATGCCGTGGCTGTTGCTGCCGGCATCGAGCGCGTAGGAGATCAGCATCGTGTCCTCGATCCCGGACACGGTGAGCCCGTGACGCTGCAGCACGAGCAGATCGTATTTCAGGTTCTGGCCGATCTTGAGCACGCCGGCATCCGCCATCAGCGGCTTCAGTGCCGCCACCGCCTGCGTCAGCGGGATCTGATCCGGCAGCAGGCCTTCGTCGAAAAGCCCGCCATCGCCCGCGCGATGCTGGAGAGGGATGTAACAGGCGCGGCCCGGTGCCACGGCAAGCGAGATGCCGACGAGATCTGCCTGCATGGCGTCCAGCGAATTGGTCTCGGTATCGAGCGCGACATGGCCGGCTTCGTAGGCCCAGCCGATCCAGCGTTCGAGGTCGGCGAGCGTCCGCACGCATTCATATGTCGAGCGGTCGATCTTGGCGGCGATTGCCTCGTTCTTGCGGGCGACGGCGAGATCGCCCGGCTTCATCCAGCCCGCATCGCCGCCGGTCGCAGCTGGCACCGTCGCGACCGGGGAGGATGCAGCGGGTGTCACATCGGAGACGGCGTCCTCGATCGCGTCGGCGCCGGCATAGAGCGCCTTGAGTTCGGCGGCGCGCGAACCGCCCGGCGCCAGCGCCGGATCGGCATCGACGGCGCCGACATCGGCCTCATAGGCCTCGGCGACGCGCTTAGTGATGGTGGTGAATTCCATCGCCTTGAGGAAGGCGATCAGCTTGGCCGGGTCGGGCTGCTCCAGCGTGAGGGTTTCCAGCGGCGTCTCGACCGCGACGTCGTCGACCAGCGTGACGAGCTTGTGCGAGATGCGGACCTTCTCGATGACCTCGGGGTTGGTCAGCGTCTCGCGGCGCTTCGGCTGCTTGATCTCTCCGGCCCGCGCCAGCAGGCTTTCGAGATCGCCATATTCGCCGATGAGCTGCGCCGCCGTCTTGATGCCGATGCCCGGTGCGCCCGGCACGTTGTCGGTCGCGTCGCCGGCAAGCGCCTGCACGTCGGTGACCTTGTCGGGCGTCACGCCGAAATACTCGACCACCTCAGGCTCGCCGATGCGGCGCTCGGCCCGGAAGCCCGCGCCCTTCTTCTGGTCGCCGGAGGCGGGGTCGTACATGGCGACGCCGGGCCGCACGAGCTGCATCAGATCCTTGTCGGCCGAGACGATCAGCACGTCGGCGCCGGCTTCGCGCGCCTGCTTGGCATAGGTCGCGATCAGGTCGTCGGCCTCGTAGACGTCCTGCTCGACCGGGATCAGTCCGAAGGCGCGCACCGCCTCGCGCATCAGCGGGAACTGCGGAATGAGATCGGCTGGCGGATCGGAGCGGTTGCCTTTGTAGGCCGGATAGATCGCCTTGCGGAACGAGTTCTCGGACTTGTCGAAGACGATGGCGAGATGGGTCGGCCTGACGCCGAGCACACCGTCGCGCACGAACTGGAAGAGCTTCGTCGCGAAAAGCCGGACGGCGCCGGAGGGTAGCCCGTCGGAACGGGCATTGTATTTCCGGTCCTGGTTGATCGACTGGAAATAGGCCCGGAAGATGAAGTTCGAGCCGTCGACCAGAAAGAGATGGTCGCCGGGCTTCAGGGCGGGGGCGGTTGCAGCTTTATCGCTCATGGCGGGGACCATAAGCGGGCGCGCGCGGCCGGTCCATTGCATCCCGCCCGCGATTCGCAGCAAGCTCACCAAAACACGTCAGGAGCGAAACGCCGTGAGTCCCTATGTCACCATGCCTCTGGTCTTCGAGGGTGTTCCCGAGGCCGAGATGCAGCCGCGCGCCGAGGCTTTCCTCGCCCGCATGCGCAAGCGCCGCACCGTGCGCGACTATTCCGACAGGCCGGTGCCGCGCGAACTGATCGAGACCGCGGTGCGCGTCGCCGGCACGGCCCCTTCCGGCGCCAACCAGCAGCCCTGGACCTTCGTCTGCATCTCCGATCCGGAGCGCAAGAAGCTCATCCGAGCGGGCGCCGAGGAGGAGGAGCGCGCCTTCTATGCCGGCCGCGCCGGCGAGGAATGGCTGGATGCACTCGCCCATCTCGGAACGGACGAGAACAAGCCCTTCCTGGAGACCGCGCCCTGGCTGATCGCCATCTTCGCCCAGCGCTGGGGCTATGACGCGCAGGGCAACAAGGTGAAGCACTATTACGTGCCGGAATCGGTCGGCATCGCCACCGGCTTCCTGATCGCCGCCCTGCACGACGTCGGGCTGGCGACGCTGACGCATACGCCGGCGCCGATGAACTTCCTCAACCAGATTTGCGGGCGGCCCGACAACGAGAAGGCGCTGATCCTGCTCGTCGTCGGCTACCCGAAGGAGGATTGCCTCGTCCCCGCCATCGGCAAGAAGCCGCTGGAGGAGATCGCAAGCTTCCTGTGAAGACCGGTCTTAAGCGGTGATCTTGTCGATCTCGGCGAGATCTTCCTTGCTGAGCGCCCAGTCCGCCGCCTTGACGTTGGCCGCGATCTGCTCCGGCTTGGTCGCGCCGGCGATGACGCTCGAGACGACGGGTTGGGCCGCGAGCCAGGAGAAGGCGAGCTCGACCAGGCTGTGGCCGCGCTGCTCGGCGAATGCGGTCAGCCCCTCGATCTTGCGCCAGTTGTCCTCGCTGAAGATCTGGCCGGCGCGCTCCGGCAGCTTGGTCAGGCGCGCGCCTTCCGGCATCGCCGCGCCGCGCTTGTACTTGCCGGTCAGCGCGCCGTTGGCGAGCGGGAAATAGGGCAGCAGCCCCATGCCATAATGGGCGATGGCCGGGATTAGGTCCTTCTCGGCGCCGCGCTTCAGCAGGCTGTACTCGTCCTGCGCGGAGGCGAAGCCGGAAAGGCCGAGGTCGCGCGCCGTCCACTGCGCATCGGCGATCTGCCAGGCGACCATGTTCGAGCAGCCGATATAGCGGACCTTGCCCTGCGTCACGAGGTCTTCCATCGCCCGCAGCGTCTCGTCGATCGGCGTCAGCGGGTCGGGCTTGTGGAACTGATAGAGGTCGATCCAGTCGGTCTGGAGGCGCTGCAGCGATTCCTCGACTGCGCTCATGATGTAGCGGCGCGAGCCGCCTTCGCCGCCATGAAACATCTTCATGCCGAATTTGGAGGCGAGCACGATGTCCTTGCGGCGCGTGCCCAGTACCTGGCCGAGCGTGGTCTCCGAGCCGCCCTTCTCGCCATAGATGTCGGCGGTGTCGAAGAGGGTGATGCCGTGCTCGATGGCGGCGTCGACGACCTTGCGCGTCGCGTCGAGGTCGATGCGGCCGCCGAAATTGTTGCAGCCGAGGCCGACGAGCGAGACGCGCAGGCCCGAGCGGCCGAGATTGCGGAACTGCATGGCGATGATCCTTCCCCTGAGAGGCGGGCAGAGGATCAGAGCACGGATGCGAGGGCAATCGTCGCAGGCATCATTCGCGGGCTGCGCTGGGCGCAGATCCCAAAAGAAGAATGCCCGGGCTTGCGCCCGGGCATCGGATCTCAGGCCACTTCGGCCTTCTGCTTCTGGGCGCGCTTGCGCTCGTTCGGATCGAGGATGCCCTTGCGCAGGCGGATCGACTTCGGCGTGACCTCGACGAGCTCGTCGTCGTCGATCCAGGCCAGCGAGCGCTCCAGCGTCATGCGGATCGGCGGGGTCAGGCGCACCGCCTCATCCTTCGACGTGGTGCGGATGTTGGTGAGCTTCTTGCCCTTGAGCACGTTCACCTCGAGATCGTTCTCGCGGGTGTGCTCGCCGACGATCATGCCCTGATACACCTTCCAGCCCGGCTCGATCATCATCGGGCCGCGGTCTTCCAGGTTCCAGAGAGCGTAGGCGACAGCCTCGCCGGTCTCCATCGCGATCAGCACGCCGTTGCGGCGGCCGGCGATCTCGCCCTTGTAGGGCATGTAGGCGTGGAACAGCCGGTTCATGATCGCGGTGCCGCGCGTGTCGGTCAGCAGCTCGCCCTGGTAGCCGATCAGGCCGCGGGTCGGCGCATGGAAGACGAGGCGCTGGCGGTTGCCGCCGGAGGGCCGCATCTCCAGCATGTCGGCCTTCCGCTCGGACATCTTCTGGACGACGACGCCGGAATGCTCCTCGTCGACGTCGATCACGACTTCCTCGATCGGCTCGAGCAGCTGGCCGGCCTCGTCGCGGGTGAAGACGACGCGGGGGCGCGACACGCCCAGCTCGAAGCCCTCGCGACGCATCGTCTCGATCAGGATCGCGAGCTGCAGTTCGCCGCGGCCGGAGACGATGTAGCTGTCCTTGTCGGCGGCTTCCTCGATCTTCAGCGCGACATTGCCTTCGGCCTCCTTGAACAGGCGGTCGCGGATGACGCGGGTGGTGACCTTGTCGCCCTCGGTGCCGGCGAGCGGCGAGTCGTTGACCGAGAAGGTCATCGACACGGTCGGCGGATCGATCGGCTGGGCCTCGATCGGCTCGGTAACGGCCGGATCGCAGAAGGTGTCGGCGACGGTGCCCTTCACCAGTCCGGCGATCGAGACGATGTCGCCCGCGACCGCTTCCTCGATCGGCTGGCGCTCGAGGCCGCGGAAGGCGAGGATCTTCGAGATGCGGCCGGTCTCGACGGTCGAGCCGTCGCCAGAGAGCACCTTGATGGTCTGGTTCGGCTTGGCCGAGCCGGAGGTGACGCGGCCGGTGATGATGCGGCCGAGATAGGGATTGGCCTCGAGCAGCGTGCCGATCATGCGGAACGGGCCGTCCTCGACCTTCGGCGCCGGAACGTGCTTCAGGATGAGGTCGTACATCGGCGCCAGGCCCTGATCCTGCGGACCTTCCGGCGAATCCGCCATCCAGCCCTGCTTGCCCGAGCCGTAAAGGATCGGGAAGTCGAGCTGCTCGTCGGTGGCGTCGAGCGCGGCGAAGAGGTCGAAGACCTCGTTGATGACTTCCTGGGTACGCGCGTCCGGCTTGTCGACCTTGTTGATCGCGACGATCGGCTTGAGGCCGAGCTTCAGCGCCTTCGAGACCACGAACTTGGTCTGCGGCATCGGGCCTTCGGCAGCGTCGACCAGCACGATGGCCGAGTCGACCATGTTCAGGATGCGCTCGACCTCGCCGCCGAAATCGGCGTGGCCGGGGGTGTCGACGATGTTGATGCGCGTATCCTTCCAGACGACCGACGTCGCCTTGGCCAGGATTGTGATGCCGCGCTCCTTCTCGAGGTCGTTGGAATCCATCACGCGTTCGGCGACGCGCTGGTTCTCGCGGAAGGCGCCGGACTGCTGCAGCAGCTTGTCGACGAGGGTCGTCTTGCCATGGTCGACGTGCGCGATGATGGCGATGTTGCGCATGGACATGCGTTAAGGGCCTTGCTTTCAAGGCCACGAGCCGGTCAGGTTCGATGCCCTGCCGGCGCAGCCCGTTTCACGTGAATCTGGAATTCGTTGCGCTGCACATAAACGCTGCCGGGCTTTTCGGCAACCACGGGCGATGCGGAAAGGTGAATGCGCGAGGCGCTTTTCAGCCTTCCGCCAGCGCCCGCTGCCGCTCGGCGACGGCCCGCCCGACCTGGTCGATGGCGAGGCGGTAGGCGGCGAGCGCGGCGGTGTCGAGATCGCCCTTGGCGTAGTCGGCAAGCACGTGGCTGAGGATCAAATCGGCCTCCTGGCCCAGGCGCATCAATTCCGTCTCGTCCTCGCAGGAGCGGATGACGGCGAGCAGGGCAAGGAGCTCGTCGAGGCCGGCCA
This sequence comes from Bosea sp. AS-1, assembly GCF_002220095.1. Classification (GTDB taxonomy): domain Bacteria; phylum Pseudomonadota; class Alphaproteobacteria; order Rhizobiales; family Beijerinckiaceae; genus Allobosea. The sequence goes on along the minus strand of NZ_CP022372.1, from coordinate 105,203 downwards.
TGGCGCGCCGGCGCCGGTTGGCGCCCTCGCGGCCGAGGATCGCCGCCCCGCCCGTGCCGAGCGCGGAGAGCACCATGGCGCCGATATAGAACCAGTCGCCATAGCGGTCGAAGAAGGTTTCCTGTTCGCCGTCGATATAGGCGGCCGCGCCCGAATGGACCGGCAACGGTGCGTCCTTGTCGGTCGCTGGCGTTTCCAGGGCCTGGATTGCCGGCAACTCCGTGGCCAATGTCAGGCGCAGGTCGAGAATATCCTTGGTCAGGTTGCCGACGAGCGTGTCGTCGAGGCTCTGCGCCGCGACCAGGCGCGAGGTGATCGAGATGGTCTGCAGGCTCTCCGCCGGCCTGGGCGGGTCGCCGCCCAGCGCGCCGCGCACGATCTCTCCGGATTCGATCGAGCGATAATGGGCCGCCAGCGCATCGGCCTCGCGGATCGGGATCAGCACGGGATCCTCCCCCCAGGCCGAACGCAGCCGGCGCAACCCGTCATTGTTGGTGTGCTTGCCGACCGCGTTGATCGAGAAGAAGGCGTCGATGCGCTTCTCCTTGGGGGCCGTGACGATCTCCTCCTGCGTCAGGCCGACGATCTCGATCTCTTCGGGCCTGACTTCGTACTGCGCCAGCACCCGTTTCAGCAGCGTCGTGTTTCCGGCGGGGTTGCGCGTGACCCCGACCCTGCGCCCGCGCAGGTCCGCGATGCGGCTGATCCCCGTCTCCTTCGTCGTGATGAAGAAGGGATAGGTCCGGCGCGTGATCAGGACGGTGTCGGCCGTCGAGGGCATGGCGATATCGGCCCTGAGCAAGGCGAGATCGGCCTGGCCGGCATCGATCTTCTTGGCGCTGTCTTCGGCTCCATCGGTGAGCACGAGCCGGATGCGGACGTCGGCCTTGTCGCGATTCAGGCCCTGGACGAAGGCGGCCGCCATACGCGCGTCCTCGGAGCCGATCGGCCCGACGGCGAGGCGCAACGTGCGTGGCTGGCTGTAGAAATAGAAGCCTGTGGCTGCGAGGCCGATGAGGGCGAGCACGGTCGCCGCAATGGTCAAAACGCCCCGCTGCATTGCGAAACTTGTCGCGCCCCTTGTCTTCGCCCTTCCGCACCATGGCTTCCTTCGCCAGCGTGTCGCAAGTGTGGCATGCCGGCGACGGCCTGCGCAGACGATGCGACTGTGCTAAAGGCGAGCCGATGACCGACCTCTCCTCCTTCGCGATCAAGATCTGCGGCCTGTCGACGCCAGAGACGCTGGAAGCGGCCATGGCGGGCGGCGCGGACATGATCGGGCTCAACTTTCATCCGAAGAGCCCCCGCTTCGTCACCCTGGAGCGCGCCGGGGAGCTCGCCGCCATGGCACGAGGGAAGACCGAGATCGTCGTGCTGATCGTCGATTGGGACGAGCGGCGGGCGGTTGAGCTCGCGGAGGCGTTGAAGCCCGACTGGCTGCAGCTTCATGGGCGCGAGACGCCGGACGAGGTCGCTGCGCTGCGCCGCGCGACCGGCCTGCCGGTGATGAAGGCGCTCGGTATCGCCGAGGCGGCCGACCTTGCCGCTGTCGGCGCTTACCATAGCGTCGCCGACCGCATCCTGCTCGATGCCAAGCCGCCGAAGGATGCGGCCTTCCCCGGCGGGCATGGCAGGCCCTTCGACTGGAGCCTGCTCGCCGGCCTCGACCCTGCGCAGCGCTTCATGCTATCGGGCGGGCTCGATCCGGCCAATGTCGCGCAGGCGATCGGCATCGCGCGGCCGGCGGGCGTCGACGTCTCCTCGGGTGTCGAAAGCGCGCCGGGGGTCAAGGACCCGGCCCGGATCGCGGAATTCATCGCGGCGGCCCGCAAGGCCGCCGCGGCAGGACAGGAAAGCTCGAGCGCATGAACGCCTCTTCCAACCCGAACAGCTACCGCAACGGCCCGGACGAGAACGGCCGCTTCGGCCTGTTCGGTGGTCGCTTCGTGGCCGAGACGCTGATGCCGCTCATCCTCGAGCTGGAAGAGGCCTATAACGCCGCCAAGGCCGACCCTGCCTATCACGCCGAGATGGCGGATGGGCTGAAGCATTATGTCGGCCGCCCGTCGCCGCTCTATTTCGCCGAGCGCCTGACCGAGCATTTCGGCGGCGCCAAGGTCTATCTGAAGCGCGAGGAGCTGAACCACACCGGCTCCCACAAAGTGAACAACGTGCTCGGCCAGATCCTGCTGGCGCGGCGCATGGGCAAGAAGCGCATCATCGCCGAGACCGGCGCCGGCCAGCATGGCGTCGCGACCGCGACGCTCTGCGCCCGCTATGGCCTCGAATGCATCGTCTATATGGGGGCGGTCGACGTCGCCCGGCAGGCGCCCAACGTCTTTCGCATGCAGATGCTCGGCGCCACCGTCGTGCCGGTCGAATCCGGCACCAAGACGCTGAAGGATGCGATGAACGAGGCGCTGCGCGACTGGGTGACCAATGTCGCGACGACCTTCTACTGCATCGGCACGGTCGCCGGTCCGCATCCCTATCCGGCGATGGTGCGTGATTTCCAGTCGATCATCGGCAAGGAGACCCGCGAGCAGATGCAGGAGGCCGAGGGCCGCCTGCCGGATTCGCTGATCGCCTGCATCGGCGGCGGCTCGAATGCGATGGGGCTGTTCCACCCCTTCCTCGACGATCCCTCGGTCGAGATCTACGGCGTCGAGGCGGCCGGCCATGGCGTCCCGAGCGGGCTGCATGCGGCCTCGCTGACCGGCGGCCGTCCCGGCGTGCTGCACGGCAATCGCACCTTCCTGCTGATGGACGATGACGGGCAGATCAAGGATGCCCACTCGATCTCGGCCGGGCTCGACTATCCCGGCATCGGGCCGGAGCATTCCTGGCTGCACGATGTCGGCCGGGTGAAGTATCTCTCCGCCACGGACGAGGAGGCGCTGGAGGCGTTCCAGCTGATCTCCAGGCTGGAGGGCATCATTCCGGCGCTGGAGTCCGCCCACGCGCTCGCCCGCGTCGCCGAAATCGCTCCGCAGAAGCCCAAGGATCACCTGATGGTGGTCAACCTCTCGGGCCGCGGCGACAAGGATATCCCGCAGGTCGCGGAGATTCTGGCGAGCCGCTGACGGACGTCAGCGGCCGGCCGAAAGTCGAACCGCCGCTCCCTCGACTCTCCTGACGGAAAGATGCAACCATAGGTTATCCGGGCGTGCTGGGCGTCCGGATCGTGTTGCGTCGAGGGGGCCGGGCCGTGGGGGGCGACGGTCAGGAGAGCGTTGCCGCTTCGCCGGGCTACGGCTTTGCCGCCTTGCCTGTCGAGATCGCGTTCCTGTCGCGCCAGGGGTTTGCTCCCGCGAGTCTCGCCCTCGTCGCACAGCGCGCCAGACGCAATGGAACCGACCCCGTCCGCGAGCTCCTTGCGCTGGGGCTGATCGACAAGGACGGCTTTTATCGCGCGCTCGCTGCCGAGCTCGGGCTGCCGTTTCACCCCGGAGCGTTCGATCTCGTCCCCGGCGGGACTTACGAGTCCGTCCTGCGCAGCGGCATTGCGCCGACGGCGGGCAGGATTTCGCGACGCTTCCGTTTCGTGCTCGCTCCCGAGGGGCCTGCGCTGCGTCACATGCTCGAGGCCGGGCCGCGGCAGCGCGAGGACGTCGCGGTCACCACGCCGGCCCAGTTCGCGGCCGCATTGCGGGGCGCCAACGAGGCGCGGCTCGCGCAGCGCGTGGCGGGGCTCGACGAAGACGGGCTCGTCCGTGACAGTGCCCGCACGGGAGCCAGTCGTGGCCAGGTCGTGGCGACCGGCATCGCCCTTGCCGCGGCGACGCTCGGCGGCATCTTCGCCCCGCTCCAGACCTTCTTCGCCGTCGCATTGCTGCTCGGGCCGCTTTTTCTCGGGCTGATCCTGCTGCGGCTTGCGGCGTCGATGGAGCGCGCCATGCCCGATCTCTGGCGCACGCAGCGCTGGCGTCCCGACGATAGCCGCCTGCCGGTCTATACCGTCGCCGTGCCGATGTACCGGGAGGAGGCGGTCCTGCGGCAGATGCTCAAGGCGCTGTCGCAATTGGACTACCCGCCATCGAAGCTCGATATCCGCCTGCTGGTCGAAGCCGATGATGCCGGCATGCAGGCCGAATTGGCACGGCTGTCCCTGCCGCCTCACGTCACGGTGACGATCGTTCCGCCCGGCCAGCCTCGCACCAAGCCTCGTGCGCTGAACCTGGCCTTGCTCGAGGCGCGCGGGACGCTTTTCACCATCTTCGACGCCGAGGATATTCCCGATCCGCAGCAATTGCGGCTGGCGGCGGCGCGGTTTTCGCGCGCGCCCGACGATCTGGCCTGTCTCCAGGCGCGGCTGGTGATCGATCATGCCGAGGAGGGCCTGCTGCCCGCCCTGTTCGCCCTGGAATATGCCGGGCTGTTCGAGGTGCTCAACCCGGGGCTGCTGCGGGCAGGACTGCCGATCATGCTCGGCGGCACCTCGAACCATTTTCGCACGGCAGTGCTGCGCACCCTCGGCGGCTGGGATGCCTGGAACGTTACCGAGGATGCCGACCTGGCGGTGCGGCTGGTCCGGGCCGGTTACCGCATCGGCGACCTGCCTTCCGATACGCGCGAGGAGGCGCCGGTGACGCTCAAGGCCTGGCTCAAGCAGCGCTCGCGCTGGATCAAGGGCTACATGCAGACGGCCGTGACGCACGCCCGGGCGCCGCTGCGCCTGCTGCGCGAGGCCGGCTTTGCTGCGACCTTCGCCTTCGCCTCGCTGGCGGTGGGCACGATCGTCTCGGCGCTGGGCTATCCGATCTTCGCGGTCGCGACCGTCTTCGCTTATTGGGAAGGCTCGCTCTTCGCTCCCGCCAATGCGCTCGTCACGCTGACCTCGGCCTTTGCCCTGGCGATCTGGCTGTTCGGTACGCTGGCGCTTTTCCTGCCGCCGGCGATCGGCGCGCTACGCCGCCGTGATCCGGGGCTGCTGCTGCTCCTGCCGCTGCTGCCACTTTATTACGGGCTGGTCTCGGTCGCGGCCTGGATGGCGTTCTACGATTATTTCAACCGGCGTTTCGCCTGGAACAAGACCGAGCATGGGCTGGCGCGCCGGCGCGCGCCGCAGTCAGTTGCCGAGGCGGCTATGAGTGGCGCAGCCACTCCGCCGCCGCCTGCTCGGGCGTCTGCTCGATATTGAAGGCGCCGACGAAGCTGCCGTCCTTGTCCATCAGATAGACCAGCGCGGTGTGGTCCATCGTGTAGTCGCCGTCCTTGAGCGGCGTCTTCTTGGCGTAGGCGCGGTAGGCCTTGATCGTCGCGTCGATCGCCGCCCGGTCGCCGGTCAGGCCGATGATGCGCGGATCGAAGGAGCCGAGATAGCTCTTCATCGCCTCCACCGTATCGCGCTCGGGGTCGACCGTGATGAACAGGGCCCTCAGCTTCTTGGCCTTGTCGCTGTCTCCTGCGGCGCGCAGCGCTTCGGAAATCTCGAAGAGCTTCGTCGGGCAGATATCGGGGCAATGGGTGAAGCCGAAGAAGACCAGGAAGGGCGAGCCTCGTAGATCCGTGTCCGAGAGCGGCTTGCCGTCCTGCGTAGTCAGGGTGAACGGGCCGCCGACGCTCGCGGTGCCGCTGCTGGTCGTGCGGTTTCCGGGCGCGAAGGTGATGACCGCCGCTGTGGCGAGCGCCAGCGCGCCGACGAGGAAGACGACGAGGGGCAGGATGAGGCGGCGGTTCACGGAAGATATCCCGGCAAGAGGAGCGACGGGCCGCTAGAAGCAGGCGACGATGGTGGCGATCAGACCGTCGGTGAACAGCAGGCTGCCCTCGCGCCACCACAGCAGCAGCCCGGCGAGCAGCAAGCCGAAAGCCCCGCCGCCGAGCAGCAGGAGGCCGCCTCGGCTGGGCCGGGCGTCCTCGACGCGGGAGGGATGCTCCGTCTGGGTCATGCTTCGAGAATAGCGCCGATCCCGAAACGCTGAAAGCGCTCCGGTGACGCAGGCCGCCATGCCGGGCAGGCAGGCGTGGGAGCGTCCCGGCCCGCGCGGCCACTGCCGTCTCGTCGGCAGGACCGCTGTCGCGCCGCTGAGACATTCGCTTCCCGAGGCATGCAGCGCTGCGGGTCAGAGTTTGATGTCCAATGATTGGATATCAAATCATCTTGCGCGTGATCCGATTCTGCGCTTAGTTCGGGTTAACGAGGCTTCGATGCCTGCCGAAGCGGCCAAGCCGCCGGCCAAGGGAGAAACGCGATGGATATTGGGCTCCTCATCGATAATGAGGATGTGCCGGCGCGTGCCGGTGGCGCCTTCGAGCGCAGGGATCCGGTCCGCGGCGATGTCGCTTCGCGCGCGGCTGCCGGTGGTGTCGACGATGCGGTGCGCGCGGTCGAGGCCGCGGCCGCGGCCTTTCCAGCCTGGTCCGCGACGCCCCCGACGGCGCGGCGCGCGCTGCTGCTCAAGGCGGCGGATCTGATGGCCGCACGCGCCGACGATTTCGCCGCGACGATGACGCGCGAGACCGGCGCGACCACGCCCTGGGGCCGGTTCAATGCGACGCTGGCCGCCAATATGCTGCGCGAGGCCGCGGCGATGACCACCCAGATCGGCGGCGAGGTCATCCCCTCTGACAAGCCGGGCTGCCTTTCGCTCGCGATCCGCCAGGCGGCCGGCGTCTGCGTCGGCATCGCGCCGTGGAACGCGCCGGTGATCCTCGGCACCCGCGCCGTGGCGCTGCCGATCGCCTGCGGCAACACGGTGGTGCTGAAAGCTTCGGAGCTCTGCCCGGCGACCCAGCGCATGATCGGCGAAGTTCTGCGCGATGCGGGCCTGCCGAAGGGCGTCATCAACGTCGTCACCAACGCGCCGGCCGACGCTGCGGCGGTGGTCGAGGCCCTGATCGTCCATCCCGCGGTGAAGCGCATCAACTTCACGGGCTCCACCCGCGTCGGGCGCATCATCGCGGAGACGGCGGCGCGCCATCTCAAGCCGGTGCTGCTCGAGCTCGGCGGCAAGGCGCCCCTGATCGTGCTCGATGACGCCGATCTCGATGCGGCGGTGGATGCCGCGATCTTCGGTTCCTTCATGAACCAGGGCCAGATCTGCATGTCGACGGAGCGCATCATCGTCGACGAAACGATCGCCGACGCCTTCGTCGCGAAGTTCGCGGCCCGGGCGGCCGCCCTGCCGGCTGGCGATCCGCGCGGCCCGGTGGTGCTCGGCTCGCTGGTCAGCGAGGCGGCCGCGGAGAAGATTGAGGCGCTGGTCGCCGACGCCAGGGCCAAGGGCGCCGAGATCCGGGCCGGCGGCACGCGCGAAGGCACGATCGTGACCGCGACCGTTATCGACCGTGTCACGCCGGAGATGCGCATCTACAGCGAGGAATCCTTCGGCCCGGCCAAGAGCGTCATTCGGGTCAGGGGCGTCGAGGAGGCGATCCGCGTCGCCAACGACACCGAATACGGGCTGTCCTCGGCCGTGTTCGGACGCGACGTCCAGCGGGCGATGGAGGTGGCGCGCCGGTTGGAAACGGGCATCTGCCATATCAACGGACCGACGGTCGCGGATGAGGCCCAGATGCCGTTCGGCGGCGTCAAGGCCTCGGGTTATGGCCGCTTCGGCGGCAAGGCTGGCATTGCCGAGTTCACCGACCTGCGATGGATCACCATCGAAGGCCCCCAGCACTACCCCTTCTGAAAGCGCGACATGGCCTCCTCGCCCCCCGCCAAGCCCGCCGAACGGACCGGCGCTGCGGAGCGTCCGGAACTCCAGATCCCGGACAGCTTCCACGACCTGATCGGCTACTATCTGCGCATCGCCCAGGAGTCCTCCTTCCAGGCGATCCGCAAGGGGGCGGGGGCCGAGGATCTGAAGCCTGGCTGGTACACGCTTCTGACCATCATCGCCGAGAATCCGGGCCTCCCGCCGAGTGATATTAGCCGGCTAGTGGGCCGTGATCGCTCGACCCTGACCAGCACGATCAAGCTCCTCAACGCGCGTGGCCTCATCTCCCGCCGGCGCAACCGCGCCGACCAGCGCAGCTACGGCGTGCGGCTCACCGCCGAGGGCGAGGCCATGCTGGAGAAACTGCGGCGCATCGCCCATGCCCATGACGAAAGGCTCGACGCCATCGTCGGTGCCGACAAGGCACGCTTCATCGAAATCCTGCGCCGGATCGCCTCGGAACTTGGAGACGAGAACGGCTCACCGACCTGATGCAGCGGCCGCCAGGGCCCAAACCCGCGCGAGACGGGAAAGAAGGCGGCAAGGCCCGCCGAGGAAACACAACGGAGGACATAGCATGAAGACGACGAGACGGATCTCGTCCCGCAGGGCCGCGATGCTGGCGCTCGGGACCATTCTCGCCGGGGCGGGCCTCGCCGCGGCGCCTGGTGCGAAGGCGCAGGACAAGACGATCACTCTGAAGATTTCGCTTTGGGTTCCGCCGGCCCATCCGCTGGTCCAGGCCGCGAAGGACTGGGCGGCCGACATGGAGAAGCAGTCCGGCGGCACGATCAAGGGCGTGGTCTTCCCCGCCGAGCAACTTGGCAAGGCCTTCGACCATTACGACATGGTTCGCGACGGCATCGCCGATGTCGGCTATGTCAGCCCCGGCTACCAGCCCGGCCGGTTCCCGATCATCAATGCGGCGCAGCTTCCCTTCACGGTCAGCAACGCCAAGGGCGGCTCGCTCGCCGTCGACGCCTGGTACCGCAAATATGCGCCCAAGGAGATGGGCGACACGCATTTCTGCCTCGCCTTCGTCCATGATCCGGGCACCTTCCACTCCAAGAAGAAGATCGTCCTGCCCGGCGACGTGAAAGGGCTGAAGGTCCGCCCCGCCCAGGTCACGGTCGGCGAGATGGTGACGACGTTGGGCGGCACCAATGTCCAGGCCTCGGCGCCGGAATCGCGGGATGCGCTGGAGCGCGGCGTGGCCGACGCCATCACCTTCCCGTGGAACTCGATCTTCCTGTTCGGCATCGAGAAGGTCACGAAGTTCAGCCTCGACGTGCCGCTCTACACCACGGCCTACACCTGGACGATGAACAAGGCGACCTATGACGGCGCCTCGGCGGCGCAGAAGAAGGTCATCGACGACCACTGCAACAATGCCTGGGCCGCCAAACTCTCCGCGCCCTGGACCGACTTCGAGTTCGCTGGCCGCGAGCGGATGAAGAAGGCCCCGGGCCACGAGGTGGTGGAGCTCGATGCCGCGCAGATCGATGCCTGGCGGGCCGCCGTGAAGCCTCTGCAGGAGCGCTGGGCCGAGAGCGTGAAGAAGGTCGGTGGCGATCCGGAGGCGATCCTCGGCGAGCTCAAGGCCAAGCTCCAGGAAGCCCAGGCCAGCTTCTGAGACCTCACCCGGCGCGGCTCCGTCGCGAGCCGTGCCGGCCATTCCCCTTGTCGAGAGGAGCGACGTCATGAGCGACGACGCAGGCCTTCGGCCGCCCGCCGAACCGCAGCGGCCCAAGAACGCCATGGACAGGTTCATCGAAGGCATCGAATGGATCGCAGCCGGCTTCGTCGGCCTCGTCGCGGCCGATATCTTCATCTCCGTCCTGCTGCGCTATTTCTTCTCCGTCTCGATTCCCGACGGCTATGATTTCGGCCGGCTCTTCCTCGGCATCCTGATCTTCTGGGGCATCGCGGCGACGAGCTATCGCGGCACCCACATCACCGTCGATCTGATCTGGGACATCGCCAAGCCGCGCGCCAAGCGGCTGATCGACGTCTTCGCCACGCTCGTCCTGCTGCTGGTCGTCTCGGTGCAGACGATCATGCTCTTCGACAAGGTCGTGGCGACCAAGGCGCAGAACGTCCTGACCTACGACCTGCACCTGCCGACCTGGCCGTTCTTCGCGCTGGCCTGGCTGGGCGACGTCTCGGCCGTGATCCTGATCGCGGTGCGCACCTTCCGCCTCATCTTCCATCCGGAACGGGTGAACGAGGCGCATTCCCTCGAGCCCGTCGAGTAGACCGATGTCACCAGATCTCGTCGCCATCGGCGGCTTCGTCCTCCTTTTCGCGCTGATGCTGCTGCGCGTGCCTGTCGGCATGGCGATGGGTCTCGTCGGCGTGGTCGGCTTCGGCCTGATCACCGGCTTCGGCCCGGCTCTGAAGCTCATCGGCCAGACCTCGATGCGCACGGTCACCGACTACACCTTCGGCGTCATCCCGATGTTCCTGCTGATGGGCGCCTTCGTGTCCAATTCCGGGATGAGCCGGGAATTGTTTCGCGCCGCCAATGCCGTGATCGGCCATGCCCGCGGCGGGCTCGGCTTCGCCACGATCGCCGCCTGCGGCGGTTTCGCCGCGATCTCCGGCTCCTCGGTCGCGACGGCCGCCACCTTCTCGACGATCGCCTATCCGGAGATGCGCCGGCACAACTATCCGAAATCCTTCGCCGCCGGCACGATCGCCGCCGGTGGCACGCTCGGCGCGATGTTCCCGCCTTCGACTGTGCTCGTCGTCTACGGGATCATCACCGAGCAGGACATTTCGCGCCTGTTCATGGCCGGCGTGGTGCCCGGGCTGATCGCGGTGATGATGTACATGGCCACGATTGCGCTGATCGGCATCGCCCGGCCAGGCCTTCTGCCGGCGGGGCCGAAGCTGCCGCTGCGCGATCGCGTCCGGGCGCTGGGCGAGGTCTGGGCCCCGCTTCTGCTCTTCGTCTTCGTGATCGGCGGTCTCTATGGCGGCCTGTTCACCCCCACCGAAGCCGGCGGCGTCGGCGCGGGCGGCGCCTTCATCATCGGCATGGCGCGCCGCAAGCTTTCGCGGGAGGCGATCCTGCAATCGCTGCTGCAGGCGACGCGCACCGCCGCGGCGGTGTTCACGGTGCTGATCGGTGCGCTGATCTTCGGCTATTTCCTCACCATCACCGGTACGCCGCAGAAGATCACCGAGTTCATGACCGGGCTCGGCATCGGCCGCTATGGCGTGCTGCTGCTGATCCTGTTGATGTACATCGTCCTCGGCTGCCTGATGGATGCGATGGCGATGATCATCCTCACCGTGCCGATCATCTTCCCGGTCATCACGGCGCTCGGCTTCGATCCGATCTGGTTCGGCGTCATCATCGTCATGACGGTCGAGCTCGGCTTGATCCATCCGCCAGTCGGCATGAATGTCTTCGTCATCAAGAGCGTCATCGGCGATCTCAGCTTCTCGACGATCTTCCGCGGCGTCGCGCCTTTCATCGTCACGGATCTGATCCGCCTGGCGATCCTCGTCGCCTTCCCGATCCTCGCCACCTGGCTTCCGAGCCAGATGTGATCACCATCCAGAGTCCGTTCATGCAGACCGAAACCAAGAAACCCGGCATCACCGCAGGCGGCGCCATCCTCGCCCGCCTGAAGGCGGTCGGTGTCGACTACATCTTCGCCAATTCCGGCACGGACTTCCCGCCGATCATCGAGGGGCTCGCGGAAGCCAAGGCCAAGCATATCCCCCTGCCGACCGCGATCGTCATCCCGCACGAGAACGCGGCGATGGGCATGGCGCATGGCTATTACCTCGCGACCGGCCGCGCTCAGGCCGTGATGGCGCACACCAATGTCGGCCTGGCGAATTGCGCGATCGGCGCGATCAACGCGGCGACCGAACATATCCCCGTCCTGATCTTCTCGGGCCGGACGCCGGTGGTCGAGCAGGGCCGCCTCGGCGCGCGCACCGTCCCGATCAGCTGGGGACAGGAGATGCGCGACCAGGCCGCGATGATCCGCGAATGCACCAAATGGGATTACGAGCTGAAGTTCCCGGAGCAGGCTGTCGACGTGGTCGACCGCGCCCATGCCATCGCGACGTCGCTACCGCGCGGCCCGGTCTATCTCAGCCTGCCGCGCGAGGTGTTGTGCGAACCCTGCCCGGCCGATGAACTGGAGAGGCCGAGCAGGATCGCTCCGGCAACCCTGGCCCCTCGCGCGGCCGATATCGATCAGGCCGCCGCGCTGCTGCGGGAGGCTGAGCGGCCGCTGATCATCGTGCAGCGCGGCGCCGGGGATGCGGAGGGGTTTGCGGCGCTGTCGCGGCTGGCGCAGGACTGGGGCATCCCCGTCTGCCAGTACTGGGCGATCCAGCTCGGCATCGCGACTGACCATCCGATGTCGGTCGGTGTCGATCCGGGCCCCTGGCTCGCCGAGGCCGATCTCGTGCTGGTGATCGACTGCCTCGCGCCCTGGTCGCCCGACATCCATAAGCTGCCGGCGGACTGCAAGGTCGTGCATATCGGACAGGACCCGCTCTATTCCCGCTTCCCGATCCGCAATTTCCAGGCCGATCTGTCGCTGCCGGGCGAGACCGGCGGGGTCATCGTGGCGCTCGAAGCAGCGGCACGTCCCGCCTGCGAGGGGACGGGCGAGAAGCGCGAGGCTCGTCGCAAAAAGGTCGCCGCCGCTGCCGCCAGGCGGCGCGAAGAGGTCTTGCGCAATGCGCGCACGCCGCGTGGCGAGCTGATGACCAAGGATTTCGTCAGCCAGTGCCTGTCCGAGGTGCTCGGCGACACGCCCGCCACGATCCTGTCGGAACTCGGGGCGCCGCTGGAACCCTTGACGCTGCGCGAGCCGGGCTCCTGGTATCAGGAGCCGCATTCGGGTGGGCTTGGCTGGTCGTTCCCGACCGGGCTGGGCTACAAGCTCGCCCAGCCCGAGCGGCTCGTGATCGCGACGATGGGCGATGGCTCCTACATGTTCGCCAACCCCGTCGCCTGCCACCAGATCGCCGAGGCAATGGCGATCCCGTTGCTGGTCCTCGTGCTGAACAACGAGGAATGGGGCGCGGTGCGGCAGTCGGTGACGGGCGTCTACCCGGAGGGTTACGCTGCCTCCAGCAACGAGATGCCGCTGGTCTCGCTCGCGCCGACGCCTGACTTCACCCGTGTTGCCGAGGCGAGCCGCGCCTGGACGGCCCGCGTCGCGAGCCATGACGAGCTGGCGAACGCGCTTCGGGCGGCGATCGAGCAGGTCACGGTGCATCGCCGCCAGGCGCTGGTCGAGATCCGGATCGCGCGCTGATGCCGCTCGTCAATGTCGAGGATTATCGCGCGGCCGCTCGCAGGCGGCTGCCGCGCTTCGTCTTCGACTATCTCGACGGCGGCGCGGAGGACGAGATCGCGCTGCGCCGCAACCGCGCCGCCTTCGAGGACCCGATCCTGACGCCGCGCGTCCTGAACCCGGTGGCACAGCGCGATCAGTCCGTCGGCTGGCTCGGCAAAAGACTGCCGACGCCGATCGTCATCGCGCCGACCGGCTTGAACGGCCTCTTCTGGCACGAGGGCGATCTGAAACTCGCGCGGGCCGCCCGGCGGTTAGGCATTCCGTTCACGCTCTCGACGGCGTCGAATGCATCGATCGAGCAGGTGGCGGCCACAGGCGCCGAATTCTGGTTCCAGCTCTATGTCATGCATCGCGCCCTGGCCGACGAGCTGGTGGACCGTGCCTTTGCGGCCGGCGCAAGCCAGCTCGTCCTGACCGTGGACGTCCCGGTCGGCGGCAAGCGCGAGCGTGACCTGCGCAATCGCTTCGTCATGCCCTTCCGGCTGCGGCCCGATACGCTGCTCGATATCGCTTGCCATCCGCGCTGGCTCTGGAGCGTCGGGCGCCATGGCGCGCCAGCGATGGGCAATCTCGGCGGTGCCGCCTCGAAAGATCCGAACGTCCAGGCGGCGCTGCTGTCGCGCAACATGGATGCGAGCTTTTCCTGGGACGATCTCGCCCGGCTGCGCGACCGCTGGCCGCGCCCGCTGCTGGTCAAGGGCATCCTCCACCCAGCCGATATCCGCCGCGCGGCCGAGATCGGCGTCGATGGCATCGTGCTGTCGAATCATGGCGGCCGGCAGCTCGATGCCGCCCCGGCACCACTCTCGCAGCTCGAGGAGGCGGTCTCGCCGGGCCTCCCCATCCTCTTGGACAGCGGCATCCGACGCGGCACGGATATCGTCAAGGCGCGCCTGGCCGGTGCCGATGCCGTGATGATCGGCCGCGCCGCCCTCTATGGCCTCGCGGTTGGCGGAGAGGACGGCGTCGTCGAGGTGGTGAAGCTGCTGCAATCCGAGATCGACCGGACGCAGGCCTTGATGGGGCTGCCGAATCTGAACGTCCGGTCTGCCGTTTGTGTGGGGGAACATAAATCTCTGACTCTCTCTGCAGGGATTTCCTCGCAATATCAATGGGTCTGGCCTTAAGGCATTTGATATTCTCTGACTCGCGAAACGCAGTTGCGAGACTCGATCTAGGGACCTTCGCAGAAGCCTGACTCATCGGAAAATCCCGCAAAATTTGGCTCTCCAGGGCTTCTCTGGCACGGGCATTCGGCCCGTTTAACGCCTAACGACCCGCGTCCAGGTTCGCGGGATGTCGGAGAAGACAGCCCCTATCGTGCAAATTGCAGCAGAACCATGCCTCAAGATCTCTGATTGATCGGGAAAACCTGACTCAAGGTGCTAGAGCGACGTGAAAAGCGGTTCTTCCAGCGCAGCCGAGATAGCGCTGCGCCTCCGCAGGCGACAGACCCATTCGGCTGGAGCGCGCGCGTTGGCCCTTTCCCTCGAACCGCCGCTCATCCGCTGCTGAGGAGGCCAAGAATGCTCTCTTGACTGCTCGCGCGCAGCTGGGCGATCGCCGGAGTGCTAGACCTTCAAATCGACTATCACGCGAAAGCGTGATTCATCGTCCTGAGTTCACTGGAAAAGCTATCCCGACACTGAGTTTGTCCGCAGAACTCGGACTCAGTGGCTTCGCCGACCGGAGAAAGCAGACCCCGATCAGCGAAAGAGCTTGTCGAGCGCTAGGCCGGTGTATCGCGATCATCTCGATCGAGCTCCTCGGCGATGGCTGAGCAAGTCGGAGCGGTCGGAAGCCCGGCGCTTGCCCGCCGAAACGCCCTCGAGGCAGGGGATTGCATGCCGGAGGTTGGCCGCACGGACCGTCGGCCAGGTCGACGGGAATTTCCAGTTCCGAAGGCGGCCGCTGATTTCGGCAGGGCCGCCTGCGCAAGCTGGAATCCCGTGATCACAAGGATACGGATGCTACCGACCCGACGATCGCTTCACGAGAAAGTTCGGCTCGTGAAGCCCAGCTGACGGAAAAAGATCACCTCGAAGGAGAGTACTTCCGCAGAAGCCAGACTCAAATCCGACTACAGCGGCAAAATCCTGACTCAGCCTAGTGCTCGCCACAGTGGAAAATCGGCTACCGTCTGCGAAGGCGTGCCCGAGGGATTGAGGGGCAAACCGGTATTTCTGCAGATTGAGCCACGGATAGCCGATCATTCCGCGCGCGCCTGATATCGTCCGGCACAGGTCATTGGAGAGAAGCATGTTCACCCACGTCATGATCGGCAGCAACGACTTGGAGCGGGCTCGCGCTTTCTACGACGCCACATTCGCCCCGCTGGGCGGGGAGCCCGGCGAGATGGATGCCCGAGGACGGCTGATCTATGCCACGAGGGCGGCCGGCTGATGATCACGAAGCCGATTGACGGCAATCCTGCGACGTCGGCCAACGGCGGGACAATTGGCATCGCCGCTGCGAGCCGTGACCATGTCCTCGCTTGGCACCAGGCCGGCACCTCGCATGGCGGGACAGCGATCGAGAGCCCACCCAGCGAGCGTCCGAACGGAGCTTTTGTGGCCTACCTTCGCGACCCCGACGGCAACAAGCTCACCGCCCGCACCCAGGCGACGAAGTAACCAAAGTCGGCCTCGCGGTGACCCGTTCGCAGCAAATAGTGGTCTCTCCGCGCAGACCTTCCCCAGAAATCGGACTCTTGGTCTCCAAGAGGCGAGAAATCCGGACTCCGCGGAGAAGGCCGAAGCTTTAGAAGTCCAGTGACGGCGGTAGAAGGACTGTGGCACACCGTCTCGTCGGCTCCTATCGTGACCAGCTTTCAGAGGGTGCAGGGGTAGACACCGACGAACTCCCGCAGGCCTTTCGGAGTGAAACATGTTCACGCACATCATGATCGGCAGCAACGACCTGGAGCGATCCAAGGCCTTCTACGACGCAACATTCGTCGCGTTGGGAGGCCAGCCCGGTGAGGTGGATGCCAGAGGCAGGCTGATCTACTCTCACAGCGGCGGCAGGCTGATGATCACGACCCCAATCGACGGCAATCCGGCCACCTTCGCTAACGGCGGCACGATTGGCATCGCGGCGGCTAGCAGAGAGTATGTTCAGGCCTGGCACGATGCCGGAGAGGCGCATGGCGGAAAATCGATCGAAACCCCGCCGAGCGAGCGGCCCAACGGTGCCTTCGTCGCATACCTTCGCGACCCTGATGGGAACAAGCTGACAGTGCGCTCCCAACCGACCAAGTAAGTGCTGCGGTTGCTCTGATTGATGTGACCTTCGCTTTCAGGAAACGACTTACGAGAGGTCGCCTTCCGGAGATAATCGCTCGCTTCGAGCGGCATTGCCGCATCGAGTGTACGCTCGCCTGACGTTCGGCGGCGCTGGTCGGCAATCCGGTCCTCCTACCCGTTCACAACCGTACCACCATTCGGGTGTAGCACCTGGCCCGACATGTAGCTGGAATCGTCGCATGCCAGGAACAGGAAGCTCGGCGCAACCTCGTTCGGCTGACCAGGTCGTTTCATCGGCGTGCTCTCACCAAAGTGCTTCAGCTTCTCCGGGCTTGCTCCGCCCATCGGGTTGAGAGGCGTCCAGATCGGCCCTGGGGCAACTGCATTTACGCGTATCCCCTTCCCAACCAGGTTCTCTGAAAGGGCTCGCGTGAACGAGGTGATCGCGCCCTTCGTCGAGCTGTAATCGAGCAACTCGCTGGAACCCTGGTAGCTGGTGATCGATGTGCAGTTGACGATGACGGCGCCACTTTTCAGATGCGGACGTGCCGCCTGCGTCATGAAAAACATCCCGAAGATGTTGGTCTGGAAAGTGCGGCGAAGCTGCTCCTCGGTGATGTCGGTGATATCCTTGTCCGGGTGCTGCTCGCCGGCATTGTTGACCAGAATGTCGATCTGCCCGAACTGCTCGATCGTCCGGGACACGGCGGTCTTGCAGAACGACTTCTCGCCGATATCGCCAGCGATTGCGATGGCTCGCCGACCCTCCTGCTCAACGATGCGCACCGTCTCTTTGGCATCGTCATGTTCGCTCAGGTATACGATCGCGACGTTCGCCCCTTCGCGAGCGTAAAGCGCGGCAACCGCGCGGCCGATGCCGCTGTCCGCCCCCGTGATGAGCGCGACCTTTCCTTTGAGGCGATCACTTCCCGGATAGCGCGGCTGCCATTCCGGCTTCGGCGTCAGCGCGGATTCGTGGCCCGGGAGGCCACTTTCGTGAATCATGGCGTCTTTGGAGGACATTTGGCGTTCCTTGGGTCGGGCCGCGGCGCAGCCGCCAGCCACTCGCCCCCCAGCGCGTTGTCGACGAACTGCCTCGGCCAGGACTAGTTCCCCGGACGCTTTGCGGCCGAGAATGGGGTCAAGACACGACCTTGGCGAGGTCGGTTTGTGGAGCTTCACCCGCTTCGACGGGCATCGCGGCATCCATGATCTGCGTTGCCAGCCCGACGTCGGGCTCTTCTACACGGACAGAGACCACAGACCGACCCCGCGCGTGTTCGCTGGCGTGACGTTCGGCGTCACTCGCTGGTACGCCGGCATCGACCAGCGCGCCCAGAACGCCTCCTGCCAACGCGCCGGTCACCGCGCCGGACAGGAACCAGCCGGTCGCAATGATCGGACCCACCCCCGGAATGGTCAGGGCCCCCAAACCCAGTGCGAGCCCGGTCGCAGCACCCGCAGCACCTCCGACGCCCGCTGCCGCAGCCGTATTGTCGTCACCGCCAGCCTGCTGTCCAAGCAGGCCGATCCTCTCAGGCTGAATGCCAGCCTCAGCCAGCCGGACCACGACATTTCGCGCGTCTTCGAACGTCTCGTATGTTCGGGTGATCGTCTGGACTTGAAGCATTCTGGCCTCCCTGTTTGCGAGAAGGGCGAGCCCCGAAGGACCCGCCCACCCAATTCGCACTACGACGGTGGTTAGTGCTGGCCGCCCTTGCGACCTGCTTCCGACGCGCGCTCGCGGTCATTGGCAAAGTTGCCCGATCCGCCACGCTCGGTGCCGTGCGATCCGCTCTGGTGGCGATCGCTACTCGACGCGGACTGCTGCCCGCGTTGGTTCTGCTGGCCGTGCTCGCCTCCCTTCTTGCCCGCCTCGCGGGCCTTGTCGGGATTGTTGGCGAAGCCTTGGTTATGAGCCATCACTCGCTCCATAGGTTGCTCTCCGAGGAGCCGGAGAATCTCGGTTTGAGGTGAGTTGACCGACTGATCGGTCTTAGACTGAACGACCGAGGCGCAGAGCTGTTCCAACTTCGTTTCAGTGATGAGCTCCGCGACTCGGGCACCACCGGCCGGCCGCGGTTTCTTGGTCTCGGGACAGGGATCAATCGTGCTCGGTCCGTGCACCTTCATGCCCTGCTTTCAGGCCAGCTGACCGATCGCGATTTTGCCAGATGGCAAGGTCTAAAGAGCCTCTTGAAGCTCCCCTTGCCCCACCCAAATTCATGCCGCGCGACCCGCGCCAATCGAAAGGAACGTATGGAGACATAGCGATGAGCCAGCCATTGACCGCGCCCTTACCGCCCGCTCGCCCGGACACGAAAGACGCAGCCCTTGACCGGCTATTACATCCGAGCCGATTTTATGAACGACCTCGCGATGTGCTAAATGACAAGGCGCTTTCAAACGCCGAGAAGCGGGCAATCTTGTCGTCATGGGCGTCCGACGCGTGTGCCGTGGAATCATGTCCCGCACTACGACATCCATACTTCGCCGCTCGACCAGTTGGCTTCGACGAGGTCATGAGTGCGTTGGCTGAGCTCGACAGCAGTGACGTCTTCGAACGGCTTGGCCATGAGGGCGCGAGCGGAAGTGCCACGCCCGGAACCCTCGTCTACGTATGAGGAGGTTCACGTGTCTCACGTCGCATCTCATCGGTACCGGCGGCATTTGGACAAAGCCGACTGGGCTCGCTTCAAAGCGCTGGCGATGCTGGCCGGAGCCAGCGCGTTCATCCTCGCGATCATCATGACATAGCAAAAGCCCCGCCAAGCTGGCGGGGCAGATCCCGTTGGGCGCTCGGTTTGGCCGGACAAGCCTCGCGGACGCGCCGAAGCAGGCCAAGAAAAATCGAAAGGAGCCCCTTGAAGAGCCGCCAAGCAGCTCCAAAATCGATTTCTGCCGATCGCCTTTTCAAGGGATCGGACGGTCAGCCGACGTAAGATATATCGTCGGCGTGGCTCACCTTGTACCCATGTTGCTCAAAGGAGGATGTGGTTATGAGCAGCGTTTTTGATTTCTCTCCTCTTTACCGGTCGAGCATCGGCTTCGACCGCATATTCGGAGCGCTTGAAACAGCCAGCCGCTTGAACACGGCAGGAAACTGGCCCCCCTACGACATCGTCAAGACGAGTGCTGACGACTATCGCATCACGATGGCCGTCGCGGGCTTCTCGCAGGACGAGCTCACGATCACGCAGGAGCCAAACCTGCTGATCGTCTCCGGAAAGAAGGCCGGCCAGGATAACGGCCACTACTTGCACCACGGCATCGCCGAGCGCGTCTTCCAGCGCCGCTTCGAGCTGGCGGATCATGTCAAGATCGTGGCCGCTAACCTCGAAAACGGAATGCTGACGGTCGATCTCAAGCGTGAGCTGCCGGAGGAAATGAAGCCGCGTCGGATCAAGATCGGAAGCGGCACGACCTCGACGCGTGGAGAGGCCCCGCAGATTGAATCGGACAAACGCGCCGCCTGAGAGGACTGCCATAATGATCCCAAGTCGCCGGGCGGATAAGCGCGGCGACTTGGGCGACACGTTCGTCGAAGCGCAGCTGTAAGAGCCGCGGCAGCCCGATCATCGAAAATCCCGCGTCTTCACCTTGATCGTGTCGATGTGCAGATCCGGGATGTAGATGTCGCGCGTCCGCATTCCTTTCGGCGGTAGATCGCGGGGGTCCGGGGTTGGCGAGCCATGGTGGAATTCGTCTCCACGTCCGTGAGGAAGCGGGAATGGCTGATCCTGTTTGCCAACGCCGGCGAGGTCGGCAGACAGGTCGGTGAGCCTTTGTGCCACCAGATGCACGACCTCTCCCTCACGCTGGATGCGTCCGCGCACCGCGACCATCCCGGCCGACAGGATCGTTCGGCGAAAGCGCTCGAACACTTTCGGCCAGACGACAAGATTGGCGATCCCGCTCTCGTCTTCGAGGGTGATGAACATCACGCCCTTGGCCGAGCCCGGCCGCTGCCTCACAAGCACGATGCCGGCGGCTTCCAGCCAGCGTCCATCGCGCGCGTCCATTGCGGCCTGACAGCTGACAATGCCCCTCCGCCGAAGATCCTCCCGCAGGAAGGAGACTGGATGATCGCGAAGCGATAGCCCGACATGGCGATAGTCCTCCACTACATCTCCGCCGGTCGCCATCGGCCGGAGCGCGATGGCAGGCTCGGGCGCTTCATCGGCTTTTCGATCCGCCGTGGCCGCGAACAAGGGCAGCGGCTCGTCGCGCAGAACCCGGATTGCCCAGAGCGCCTCCCGCCGTGCCAGGCCGAGGCTGGGGCGGAACCCGTCCGCCTCGGCAATCTGGGCTAAAGCCGCGACGGGGACGCGAGCCCGGCGCCAGAGGTCCTCGATCGACTCGAATGGTAGACGGGCGCGGGCCGTGACGATCGCGGCGGCATGGCCGTTGGCGAGACCCTTCACCATCCGGAGCCCCAGGCGAACGGCGAACTGCCTCTCATCGCCGGTCGGCTCAAGCGTGCAGTCCCATCGAGACGCGTTCGCGCACACGGGCCGAACCTCAACGCCGTGGTCGCGGGCATCGCGCACGATCTGCGCCGGCGCGTAGAAGCCCATGGGCTGGCTGTTCAGGAGCGCGGCGCAAAACACGTCCGGATGCCAGCACTTCAGCCAGGCCGAGGCGTAGGCGATCAGAGCGAAGGAGGCCGCGTGGCTCTCCGGGAAACCGTAGGAGCCGAAGCCTTCGAGCTGCCGGAAGGTCTGCTCGGCGAACTCGGCCTCGTAACCGTTGGCGACCATGCCGGCGACGAGCTTCTCCTTGAACTTCGACACGCCGCCCGTGAACTTGAAGGTCGCCATGCTCTTGCGCAGCATGTCTGCCTCGCCGGGCGTGAAGCCGGCGCATTCGATCGCCACGCGCATCGCCTGCTCCTGGAAGAGCGGCACGCCGAGCGTCTTGCCCAGAACCTTCTCCAGCTCGGGCTTGGGATAATGGACCGGCTCGCGGCCCTCACGCCGGCGCAGATAGGGATGGACCATGTCGCCCTGGATGGGACCGGGACGCACGATCGCGACCTGCACGACCAGGTCATAGTAGCTGCGGGGCTTGAGCCGCGGCAGCATCGACATCTGCGCGCGGCTCTCGATCTGAAATGTGCCGAGCGTGTCGGCCTTCCGGATCATCGCGTAGGTCCGTGGATCCTCGGCCGGGATGGAGGCCAGGTCGAGCGTGATACCCTTGTGATCGGCGAGCATGTCCAGGCCTCGCTTCATGCAGGTCAGCATGCCCAGCGCGAGGACGTCGACCTTCATGAACTTCAGCGCGTCGATATCGTCCTTGTCCCATTCGATGACCTGACGATCAGCCATTGCCGCTGGCTCGATCGGGACAAGGTCGTCGAGGCGGTCATGCGTGAGGACGAACCCGCCGGGATGCTGCGAGAGGTGTCGCGGGGTGCCATGAAGCTGGCGGGCGAGATCGAGCGCCAGGCGCAGCCGTCGGTCGGCAAGGTTGAGGTTGAGCTCCTTGACGTGTCGCTTCTCGACGCCCTCCTCGGACCAGGCCCAGACCTGTGAAGAGAGCGTCCCGATCAGGTCCTCGGGCAGGCCCAGCGCCTTGCCGACGTCGCGCAAGGCACCTTTGGTTCGGTAGCGGATGACGGTCGAGCACAGGGCCGCGTGATCCCGGCCATAGGTGTCGAACACCCACTGCATGACGATCTCGCGGCGCTCATGCTCGAAGTCGACATCAATGTCGGGCGGCTCACGACGCTCCTCCGAGACGAAGCGCTCGAACAGCAGGTCGTTGCGCCCCGGGTCGATCGAGGTGATACCGAGCACGAAGCAGACGGCCGAGTTTGCCGCCGAGCCACGACCTTGGCAGAGGATGTCGCGCGAGCGGGCAAAACGGACGATCGCGTTCACTGTTAGGAAGTATGGCGCGTAGCCGAGCCTCTCGATGAGCGTCAGCTCGTGGTTCAGGCTTGCCCGGACGCTTTCGGACAGACCCTCGGGATAGCGTTGCGCAGCGCCCTCCCAGGTTAGCTTGGCCAAGGTCTCCTGCGATGTCAGCGTGGGATCGTCGCGCTCCTCCGGGTATTGATAGGCGAGTTCGTCGAGCGAGAACCGGCATCGATCGGCGATCTGCAGCGTCCGGGCCAAGGCCTCGGGATAGCGCGCGAAGAGCCGATGCATCTCCTCCGGCGGCTTCAGATAGCGGTCGGCATGGCGCTCGCGCCGATCGCCGAGGGCGTCGATCGTGACGTTGTGGCGGATGCAGGTAACGACGTCCTGCAGGATCCGCCGTGCCGGCTCGTGGAAGAGCACGTCGTTGGTCACGACCGTGGGCACGCGCATTTGGGTAGCAAGGTTCGATAGCTCATGCAGGCGAAGGTGATCATTCGGCCGCCGCCGCAATGACAGTGCGAGATAGGCACGGTCGCCAAGTCCTTCCCGGAGTCGGCGGAGGCGAAACGCACAGTCGTCATCGGCCAGGTCGGGTATCAGGACAGCGATCAGCGCTTCTGCATGGGCAGCGACGTCCGACCATTCGAGGTGGCATCGCCCCTTGCCCCCGCGCTCCTTGCCGACGGAGAGGAGCCGGCACAGCCGAGAATAGCTCGCCCGGTCGGTGGGATAGACCAGCAGCGACATGCCGTCGGTGAGATCGAGGCGGCAGCCGACGATCAGCCTGACGCCGGTCGTCTTTGCGGCCTCATGCGCTCGGACGATCCCGGCCAGCGAATTGCGGTCAGCGACGGCGAGCGCCTCGATGCCGAGCAGTGCTGCTTGGGCAAAGAGCTCCTCGGCCGACGAGGCGCCGCGCAGAAAACTGAAATGGCTGGTGACCTGCAGCTCGACATAACGGGCGCTCATCCGAACACACCGTGTAGGAACCAGCGGTGCGATCCGGTGGCGACGTTCTCGCCATCGCCGGCGCGGTACAGCCAGTAGCGCTCACCAGCATCATCTTCGACCCGGAAATAGTCGCGCACAGCCTCCATCTCGGCTTCGCGCTTCCACCACTCGCCGAACACGCGCTCGGGCCCATCCGCGCGACGGACGCGCCGGCGGATGCCGCGCCAGCTGAACCAGGCCGGCGGATGGTCCGGCAGCAGCGCCATGGTCTCGACCGGCTCCGGTCGCGGCAGCAGCCTCGCCGGCCGCGGCCAGTGGCCGGGCCAGACCGCGCCGGTTTCCTCGGTCAGCGCTGCCACGCGACGAACTGAGCGCTCGGGCACATCGCTGGCGACAGGGGTTAGGCGATAGACAGCGCGCTCGCCTACGCGGTTGGCGAGGATGTCAATGAGGCCGGAAACGTCACCGTAGGCCTCCTCGACCAGGCAGTTCACGGCTTGCTTCCGTTCGAGCGGCTCGGCGAGCGTCGCCGCTAAAGCCATAATCTCGATGCCGAACCCGGGCTCGATCACCTCGATCTTCTCGCAAAGGAGCCGCGTCAACGGCTTGACCTGACAGACCGGCTTAGCGAGTCCGACCCGAACCGTCTGAAGGCCGCCATCGAGGCGATGACAAACGAGATCGAGCCGCCGAGCGCCAAGGCCACGCTCCTCGAGACGCTCACAGAGCTGTGCAACCAGCTTTCCGACGTAACGCGCGATCGTCTCCGGCGCGCCGATCGGCTCGGCAAAGGCGCGCCGAACTTCGACCAAGTCAGGCGGCCGGATCGCGATGATTGGCTCTGCGATTTCACCGAGTGCCTGGCTCAATCGGCGGGCGATCTCGGGACCAAACCGCAAGATGAGCGGGGAACGCGGCTGAGTGAACAGGTCACCAGCCGTCTCGAAGCCGAGGACCCGCAGCTCAGCAGCAATGTTCGCTGGCAGCCGCAAACATTCCAGCGGTAGAAGCTGCAGCGGATGGCCCTTGTGCCCGGCCGGAGAGACGATGGTCGACCCCGAAACGTAGCGAGCGAGGGCGTGGGCGGCGCCCCAGCTATCGGCGATGGCAGCCTTCGCCTCGACGCCCGACATGGCCAATCGGCCGACGATGGCGGTCAGCATATCGGCTTCACCGCCATGGAGGCGGTCGGCGCCCGTCGTGTCGATGACGATGCCATTGGGCGGGTCCGGCGCAACGATCGGGGCTACGCGCTGGTGCAGCCAGATCGCCAACCGCTCCAACTCTTGCGCATCTGCAGCGGGATTTGCCTCCTCGACCAGCAGGCCAGGCACAAGCGCCTGCGCTTTCGTCGCCGGCGTGCCGACGCGGAGCCCGGCGGCAAGCGCAGCGGCGTTCGCTGCCTGCACCAACCTCCTGCTTCCGTCGCGAACGATGAGGACGAGCGGTGCCTCAGGCGGAGGCGCCGCGTCGCCAGCCATCCGCCGGAACCGATCGATCGACCAGTTCGGGAGGAAGACCGAGACGACCCGTGTCATCGCATGCCTCCAGCTCAAAATCTGCGCTTTCGCCTGCCCGGGCCCGAATCAATTCAACAAGCCAGCGTGACCGCCCTACCCCCGGCACCGGCAGCGCTGTCGATGGAAGCACCGAAACCCGCCATCGGGTCATCGCCGCCGTGGGCTGACCAAAATCAGAGGCGTCGACCTCGCGTCGCCATCGTCGCAGCGCGATGCCGATAGCACCTGTCCCCTCCGCGGCGAGCTGAAGGCGACGCGACGCTGTCATGGACAAGCGGGCTACCTCGCCGACGACGGAGCCCAGCCCGCCATGGCGCAGGCCCTCTTCCATGCAGGCGAGCACCGTTTTGTCATCGCCGGCCTCGACGTAGATCACGCGGTCAGGGATCAACCCCGCCTGCGCCATCGCCGGCGCGAACAGATCGGCTCGGGTGAGGCACCAGAGCACCTTGCCGCGACTCCTCGCGGCAACCCCGGCGCTGAACAATGCCGCCGCTGCACCGTCAATCGCGCCGTTGCCGCCGCCCGCGACCTCATGCAGTGCTCCTAGCGCGAGGCCTCCACCAGGCAAGCGTGAGTCGACCGTCGCGATACCGAACGGCAGCACCGTCCGGCCGCGGGCGCCTCGGCCCTCGATCCGCTCGATCTGGTCGCGGAGCGACTGAAATAACGGCTGTGGCCGCAACGGACTTTACCTGCTAGAACGACACCTGATGTTCCTCTTATGTTCTCAGCGAGAGGCTGAGAGTCAAGCTCGTTGTTTGGCGGGAACACAGCGACGCGACGGGAGGTTGCCGAGAAGCAGCCTGTGCATCCGAGCAGGAGAACCAAATGTCCGAGGATCCAACCGAAATCGTCCAGCAGTCATACGAGGTGGTCGCCTGGCGAGGGCTCGCGCTAGCCCTTCTGGCGCAGATCCTGGTTCCAGCGCCGGAGAACGAGGAGGAGTGCTCCCAGTTCCTTCACACCGTGCTGGCAGATATTCTCGATCAGACGGTCAACAGCGAAGCCATGCCTGCAGAACTTGATCGAAGCACCTTGCGCGCCGAATTGGAAGGCGTGAACAAACGGCTCCGGGAGGAGCTCGCTGAAGCGCAACTCGATCGACAAAAGCTCCGAAAAGAGTGGCTTAAGTCGGGAGGTAACTGATCACCCACAGCGGATCGACGACCTTCAGGACGCCCACGTCTAAGGAGCAACGTATTTGCCGCAGCCACCAGGAATGTAGAAGCTGGGAACACGCGATTGATCCATGCAATTAATTCCGGACCCGCAATCCTGAGCAGAGCATTATGTGAAGCGCATCTCAACGCACATCGCGGAGTGGCCTCTTCCATCAACGGCCACCCTTGGGTCGTCGATCCGCGCCAAGGGAATCGAGCGCGAAATCAGGCGGCGGCTTCCTTGGTCAATGCGGAAGCATTTCACGGTCGAAACCGGCAAAGCGATCCTTCACATGCCGGACGCCGAAGCTGTTGAGTTTGACGCTCTGTCTGCGATCGTAGCGGATATGTTGGCCGAAATTGCCGAGTTGCCAATCCTCCCCAGCGAGGCCGAGGATATTCTCTCCATTTCATCTCGCGAGCGTCATAAGTGGCTCGACGACGGCCGGCTCCAGAGCGCGGGGACAAAGACGGTCAAGCTACGTGGTCGGGCCAAGGCCGTCACTTTTCACGTGTTCACCCCAGGCTTCATCGAGCATGTCCTCGATAGCGGCCTGCCGGAAATCTGGCGGGAAGAGGATATCGCAACGACAGCGGAGAACCGGCGGCGAGCAGCTGGAAAAGCGGCTTTGACGCGCGCGGGCAAGCGTTCGGCCAAATCCCGTGAGGCAGCGCCCGGCCCGGACGAACAGGAAACCGGCCTCGACGGCTGGGAAGAGTTTGAGGCTGAAGGTCTGCTTCGGTGAGTATGCCGCCCCGAACGGGCGGGTAAAAAAGCTACTCAGCTGTCGCCTGAACCTGTCGGGTTGAGCGACACCTGATTTGTTCAAGTCCTTCATGCGGCAGGATCGCAGTCTCTTTCACGCGGCGGCTAAGCTGGCAATTGCGGCTGCCACACCACCCGAGCCGTGCGGGATTTCTTTGGCCTGAAGCGCCATCTCAACGGCTCCGAGAGCTCCAATAAGTGCCGCGGCGTTGAAATGACCCATGTGGGCGATCCGGAAGGCCTTGCCGTGATAATCTCCAATCCCGAGGCCGAGCGTTACGCCACAGACGTCGCGTGCGAAGGCTGTGATGACGCTTACGTCGACGCCAGGCGTTAACACAGCTGTCACAGACGGCGCTCGGTCTGCCCCATCAGTCACTCCGAAGGTGAGAGCCTGACCACTCGACCAGAGATCCACGGCAGCATGCGTCGCCTTGGCAAGGGCGGCGTGGCGGCGCCAGATCGCCTCCAGCCCTTCCTCGAAGATCATGTCGAGCGCAGCACGCTGTCCAAAGAGGAGATGCTCCGGCGCAGTGCCGCAATGCTTCATATAGGCCAGCACGTTCATCCGGCCGCTCCAATCCCAATAGCCAGTGCGCAGATCGGCGCGCTTGTGCGCGGCAAGAGCCTTCTCGTTGGCCGCGACAAAGGCGAGGCCTGGCGAGGACATGAGGCCCTTCTGCGAGGCTGAGACGCTGATGTCGATGCGCCAGGCATCCATCTCGAATTCCATGCAACCGAGGGAGGCAATGGCATCGACCATGAACAGAGCGGGGTGGCCGGCGGCGTCGATGGCCCTGCGAATGGCCGGAATATCGTTGACGATGCCTGCTGCGGTATCGATCTGGACCACCATCACCGCTTTGATCGTGTGCTGCGTGTCAGAACGCAGCCGGGCCTCGACCGCGGCTGGATCGACGGCCCGGCGCCAACTGCCGGGGAGCATCTCGACATCGACGCCCATAAAGCGGGCCATCTCGCCCCAACCGACGGCGAAGCGGCCGCTTTCCAGCACCAGAACCCTGTCGCCTCGCGACAGAACATTGCTGAAGGCCGCCTCCCATCCACCATGGCCGTTGGCGGCGTAAACGAAGGTTTCGCCGCCAGTCCGGAAGACGCGCTTGAGATCGGAGAGAACCGTTTCGGTCAGGCTGACGATGCTGTCGGAACTGAGTTCCTCAGCCGGCCGCATCATCGCCTGAAGCACACGATCGGGAATGTTAGTGGGGCCTGGCATGGCGAGCAGCGGCCGGCCATTAGCGAGCGACATGCCGAATCCTCAGAACGGTAAAATCACCACAGCAGAAATCCGCCAAGCGCGTTTCCCGGGCAAGCGCATGCGCGCATTGCCCGGCATCTCGCTCTGCATGACGCGGGGGCGCACTCGACCGTCAGTGTGTCCAAAAATCTCTCTATGGTGCGTCCGAGCTGTATCTCCGGTTCAGCTCTCCGCTGTCGTCGCAGCTGGCCCCGAAAACTGGCAAGGCGAGAGTGACTGATATCGTTGCTTGACATGAAATACGCGTGGTATACCGTTGGAATAACAATAACGTTTGGGGCGCGGCTGGGTTGCCACGTCGATGAACGGCGAGGAAGCAAAGCGAGGGTTTATGCGATGAGTTCACCCGTGCGGCCTGCCCATGCGGCGACTGAGAAGCTCATCACTTTTTTGTATTATCGCGATCTGCCAGCCGCGATGCGCTTCTACGAGGACGTGATCGGGCTGACGCTGGAGATCGACCAGGGCTGGTCGAAGATCTATCGCGTCACACCGAACGGTTATGTGGGGCTCGTCGACGAGAGACGCGGCAGCCACCGCGCCAACGACATCAAGCCGGTGCAGATCTGCATGCGCGTCGCCGATGTCGATGCCTGGTACGCCTATATCCGCGAGGTCGGACCAGCTGGATTGCGCGAGCCACGAAGCAGCGCCGAGCTCAAGATCCGCGCTTTCGTCTTCAACGATCCCGAAGGCTACCAGATCGAGATTCAGTCCGCGCTCGTCTGAGCGCGCGATATTTCAATCACGACCAGACCAGGCGCAGGGAGCGATCGGATGATCAGAAATGGCCTCACGGATTTGTCGCGCCGAGGAGCACTTGGTCTGGCGCTGCTTGGTGGAGTTGCGCTTTCGGGCGCCGCCCGTGCTCAGGAGAAGGCGCTCACCATCGCATTGACGGCGGATGCAGTGATCCTCGACCCGCATGCGGCCAACGAGCTCACCGGCAACATCATGTTCTACCACTTCTATGACCCGCTGGTGGCACGCACGCCGGAGCTGGGTTTCGAGCCGGGTCTCGCCGAAAGCTGGCAGGTGGTGGACGACACGACCTGGGTGTTCAAGCTCCGCAAGGGCGTGAAGTTTCACAATGGCGACGAGCTCAAGGCGCCGGACGTCGTCTTCACTTTCGAGCGCCTGAAGAAGGCGCTGATGTCGAATCTCGTCGCCAATATCGCCTCGTCTCGCGCGATCGACGACTACACGGTCGAGATCAAGACGCCCAAGCCCTACGCCGTGCTGCATATGGCGCTGGCCGAGGTGCTGATCGTCAGCGAGAAATACACAAAGGCCATCGGCGACGAACAGATGGGCCTGAAGCCCATGGGCACAGGGCCTTACAAGCTCGCCGAATGGGTCAAGGAAGACCGCATCGTGCTGGCCGCGCATGCCGACTACTGGCGCGGAAAGCCGAAGATCGACAAGGTCACCTTCAAGCCGATCACCAACCCGGCGACGCGCACCGCTGCCCTTCTCACTGGCGGTGTCGACGTCATCCAGGACCTGGCGGTGCGCGACGTGGCGAGCGTCAAGGGGAACCCGGCCTTCGAGGTGATCACGCGGCCCAGCCTGCTGAATATGGTGATCGCGATCGACACGCGCGAAAAGTCGCCGACGATCGACCTGCCGAGCAATCCGATGCGTGACCGGCGCGTGCGCGAGGCGTTGGTGCGCGCCATCAATATCGAGGCCATAAAGACCGTCGTGATGAACGGCTTCGCCACGCCGAGCGAGCAATACGTTCCGTCCTCGCACCTGGGATATGTGCCAGGGCTCGATTTCCGGAAGACCTACCCGTTCGACCTGGAGAAGGCCCGGGCGCTGATGAAGGAAGCCGGGTTCGAGAAGGGGTTCTCCATGACCCTCGACACGACCAACAACCGCTATGTCAACGACGGCGCGATCGCGCAGGCGCTGGCCGGGATGCTCGCGCGGATCAACGTCAAGCTGAACCTCAACCTGATGCCGCGGTCGAACTTCTTCGGGTACATCCGCGTGCCGTCCGACAAGTCGAGCTTCATCATGAGCGGTTGGGATACGCCCTCGGGCGATGCGGGCAACATGTATTCGACGCTGCTGTACAGCCGTGGCAAGAAGCCTGGCTTCGGCCAGGCCAACCGCGGAGCGTTCAGCAACGAGGAGTTCGACGGCTGGATCGACAAGGCAGACGCCACCGCGGATATCAAGCAGCGTAACGGTTTCCTGCAGGAGGCGACAAAGGTTGCAACCCGCGAGATCCCGATGATCCCGCTCCATTACGAGCAGGACATCTACGCGGCCAAGAAAGGCATCAAGGTCGTGCCGCGCATGGACAAGTTCATCTGGGCCTACGAGATGGATGTCAGCTGACGGCTGTTCCCGGCTTACGAAAATAGCCCGGCCGGCCTGGCAAGGCCGGCCCCTTATGGCGCCCGCGCCAATGACACGTCACGCCTGAAAGTTTGCCCTCGTGCTAGGCTATCTGCTCAAGCGATTGATCCAGATGATCGTGGTCCTCTGGGCCGTGTCCGTGCTCGTCTTCGTGATGATGAGCTTCACGGGCGATCCGACGTACATGATGGTCCCGCTCGATGCGACCGAGGCGCAGATCGAGCAGGCGCGCCGGCTGCTTGGGCTGGATGACAGCCATCTCGTGCAGTACTGGCGTTTCCTGTCGAGCCTACTGCAAGGCGATTTTGGCCGATCTTTCGTGTTTCGGCAGCCGGCGATGCAGCTGATCCTGGAGCGCTTGCCGGCGACGCTTGAGATCGTCGCTCTTGCCATGGCGATCGCGCTCGTGCTGGCGATTCCACTCGGCGTCTACGCCGGTGCCAACCCGCAGCGCGCGGGCAGCCGCGCCGTGATGGCG
This sequence comes from Bosea sp. AS-1, assembly GCF_002220095.1. Lineage (GTDB taxonomy): Bacteria > Pseudomonadota > Alphaproteobacteria > Rhizobiales > Beijerinckiaceae > Allobosea. The sequence goes on along the minus strand of NZ_CP022372.1, from coordinate 74,564 downwards.
GGCTCGCTCGTCGGCATCTCCCTGCCGGGCTTCTGGCTCGGCATGGTTCTGATCTTCGTCTTCGCCGTGAAGCTCCAGCTCTTTCCTTCCTCGGGACGCGGTCCGACGCAGGAATGGCTCGGCATTCGGGTCAGTTTCCTGAGCTGGGAGGGCCTGCGCCACCTCATCCTGCCGGCGCTGACGCTCTCGGTCGGCACGCTCGCCATACTGATGCGCATCATCCGCGCCGAGATGATGGAGGTGATGAAGCAGGACTACATCAAGTTCGCCCGCGCAAAGGGCACGGATCGGCGGGGCGTGCTGTTCAAGCACGGGCTCAAGAACGCGCTGATCCCGCTTGTCACCGTATTCGGGCTGATGCTGGGCGATCTCATCGCTTTCGCGACGCTGACCGAGACGATCTTCGCCTGGCCCGGCATCGGCAAGCTCCTGGTCGACTCGATCTATCGCGGCGACCGACCGGTGATCGTCGTCTACCTGATGTTCGTAGCCTTCATGTTCGTCGTCGTGAACTTCGTCGTGGACATGCTTTATGCGCTCATCGATCCGCGCATCAAGATCAAGTGAAGCGCAGCCGATGAACGCTTTATCGTCGTCGATCTCCCGCTTTGCAGCCTCGGAGTTCTTCCACAACTTCCGCCATAACAGTTCCGCCATCCTCGGCAGCGCGATCGTTGTGATGTTCGCGGTTATGATCGCGCTGGGCCCATGGCTCGTCGCGCAGGACCCTTATGACGTGGCCCAGCTCGAACTGATGGATTCCTTCAAGCCGCCGGTCTGGCTGGAAGGCGGGACGTCGCAATATCTGCTGGGCACCGACGGACAGGGCCGCGACGTGCTCGCCAGCATCGTTTACGGCAGCCGCATATCGCTGTTCATCGGAGTCGCGGCGATGTTGGGCTCCTGCCTGCTCGGCACCACGCTCGGGCTTCTCGCGGGCTTCTACGGCGGCCGGCTCGACAGCCTGATCATGCGCATCGCGGACATCCAGCTCTCCTTTCCCTCGGTGCTGACCGCGCTCTTCCTGATGTCGGCGTTTGGAACCGGCGTCGACAAGGTGCTGATCGCGCTCGTCTCGGTGGGCTGGGTCGTCTATGCGCGCATCGTTCGCGGTTCGACGCTCCGCGAAACGCAGAAGGAATATGTCCAGGCGGCGCGGGTTTCAGGCTTGCCGAACCGCAAGATCATCCTACGCCATGTGCTGCCCAACGTGCTGACGCCGCTGATCGTCGTGGCGACGATCCAGGTGGGTACCTTCATTTTGATTGAAGCGTCCCTTTCCTTCCTCGGCGTCGGCGTGCCGATCACGGAGCCCTCGCTTGGCCTGCTCATCAAGAACGGCTTCGACGTACTGTTCTCCGGCCTGTGGTGGATCTCGGTATTCCCGGGGCTGTTCATCATGCTGATCGTGTTCGGCATCAACCTGCTCGGCGACTTCCTGCGCGACGAGCTAAACCCGCGGCTCAAATGATCTCAGCCCCGCTCCAGACCGGCGCGATCCAAACCGCCGAGAATGTGCCGTTGCTCTCCGTCCGCGGCTTGAAGACGTACTTCCACACCTTCGGCGGAGTGGTGAAAGCGGTCGACGGCGTCGATTTCGACCTGGCAACAGGCGAGATACTCGGTCTCGTCGGAGAATCCGGCGGTGGCAAGTCCATGATCGGCTTCTCAATCATGGGGCTTATCGACCCGCCGGGCCGCATCGAGGCTGGCGAGATCCGATTCGAAGGGCAGGATCTGGTTCGGCTCGACGAAGGCGGCATGCGCAGTATTCGCGGCAAGCGCATCGGCATGATCTTCCAGGATCCGATGACGGCGCTCAATCCGCTCTACACGGTCGGCAACCAGCTGGAGGAAATGCTACGCCTGCACACCGATCTACCGGCGGCGGCGCGACGAGCCCGCTGCATCGAGATGCTGCGCGAGGTCGGCATTTCCCAGCCGGAGGAACGGCTGAACAACTACCCGCACCAGTTCTCGGGCGGAATGCGCCAGCGCGTCGTCATCGCGATCGCGATGATCGCCGGCCCCCGCCTGCTGATCGCCGACGAGCCGACGACGGCGCTCGACGTGACCATTCAGGCGCAATTGCTGCGGTTGATGAAGCGGCAGGTCGAGCAGACCTCTGCCTCGCTGATCCTGATCACCCACGATCTGGCGGCCGTTTCGCAGATGGCCGATAAGATGGTTGTCCTTTATTGCGGACGCATCGTCGAACGGGGCTCGACAGCGCGCTTGATCCGCAGCCCTGCCCATCATTACACGCGCGGACTGCTTGACTCGATCCCGCATGACGACCGCTCGCGGCGCCGTTTGCACCAGATTCCCGGCTCGGTGCCGAACATTCGAAAGCTGCCGCCCGGCTGCGCCTTTGCGCCGCGCTGCCCGGCGGCTCAACCTCTATGCCGCGAGGTCGAGCCGGTGCTGACCGAGTTCGCGCCGGGCCAAGCCACCGCCTGTCATTTCCCGCTGGAAGCGAAACTCTGATGGCGCCGCTGCTGCAGGTCAGTAATCTCGAACAGCGCTTCGACGCGAGCGGCGGCTTCTTCGAACGCCTGCGCCTGCGCAACGGCCGTATCACGGCGCCTCGGCGCATTGTACACGCCGTCAACGGGGTGAGCCTGTCGATCGAGCGCGGTGAGGTGCTCGGCATCGTCGGCGAGAGCGGCTGCGGGAAGTCGACGCTCGCCAAGACCGTTATCAAGCTGCACGAGCCGACGGCCGGCTCCATCCTGCTCGACGGCGAAGACATCACCCGCCACGGGTTCGCTCTCATGCAGCCAATCCGCAGCAAGATGCAGATGATCTTCCAGGACCCCTATGCTTCGCTGAACCCGCGCCAGCGCGTCCGTGACATCGTGATGGAGCCCTATCTCGAAAACGCGCCGGGCAAGGTGCACGATGTGCAAGAGAAAGCGCTTGCGCTGCTCGCCAAGGTGGGCCTCGGCCCCGAACATGCCGATCGCTATCCGCACCAGTTCTCCGGTGGTCAGCGCCAACGCATAGGGATCGCGCGTGCGCTGTCGGTTGAACCCAAGCTCATCATCGCGGATGAGCCGGTGTCGGCGCTCGATGTTTCTATCCAGGCTCAGATCCTCAATCTCATGATGGATCTCAAGGACGAGTTCGGCTTCTCCTATCTCTTTATCACGCACGATCTTTCAGTGGTCCGTCACATCAGCGACCGGATCGGGGTGATGTATCTCGGCTTCATGGTGGAGACCGGTCCGACCGAGGCAATCTTCGAGAGCCCGAAACACCCCTATACGCGCGCGTTGCTCGCAGCCGCGCCGGTGCTCGGAGAGCCGCTCGCAGCGGCCGCCGATGAGATCAAGGGTGAGGTGCCGAGCGCGATCGACCTGCCATCGGGCTGCTGCTTTCGCACCCGCTGCCCGCTTGCCTTCGATCGCTGCGCGCGGGAGCGCCCTGTCCTGCGGTCGAAACCAGGCGGGCAGTCCGTCGCCTGCCATCTCCATGACGGTACGGCGCTCGCCACCTCGACGGATACTCATCCATGACAACGGTTACGATCAGCCAGCCCCGGATCACCCTCGACGATCCCCATGCCTGCACGGACTCCAATGACGTCCTCACCGTTTTCGGCGCGTTGTTCGACACGCTGGTACGGCGCGTGCCCGGCGGTGGTTACGGTCCCTCACTCGCGACGCAGTGGTCGGTATCGGAGGATGCGCGGTACTTCACCTTCCGCCTGCGCGAGGGCGTCGTCTTCCATGATGGCGAGCCTTGCGACGCGAACGCGGTGCGTTACGCATTGCTGAGGATGGCGCGCCCGGACATGGGCGCGACGCTCGGCGCGCCGGGCGTCTACGCACAGTATCTTGCTGGAATGACGGTCGAGGTCATCGCCAGCCACGAAATCACGCTCACACTGGCTCAGCCGCTCGCGGACCTCTTCGACATCCTGTCCTACGGACACATCATCTCGCCGGCCGCCGTCGAGGCGGCGGGTGATGATCTCGCGAAACGGGCGGTCGGAACCGGTCCTTACAGGCTTGAGCGCTATGTCCCTGGCGAGCGGATCGAAGCCGTTGCCAACCCGAACCATTTCGACGGAGCCCCCCGCTTCGAACGGCTCGCGTGGATCAAGGGCGAGACGGCGCCGGCGCGCGCCGAGGCGCTGCGGACAGGCTCCGCCGATGTCGCCAACGGCCTGCCGCGCTCGGCGCTCTCGGAGCTCGCCGCGCCCGGCTTCACCACGCATGACTTTCTGGCGCCGACGGCGCTGATCATGATGTTCAACGCCGCCGAAGGACCCGCACGCGACCCTCGCGTCCGGCTTGCGCTCAACCTCGCTATCGATCGGGAGGCGCTGGTCCGGGAGGTGCTCGGCGGCGCGGGCCAGCCCCTGCATGGCTTCGTCAGCCCCGTGCATTACGGCGTCGATACGAAGGCGCAGCCCTTCGCCCGCGATATGGCCCAGGCGCGAAGGCTCCTTGCCGAGGCTGGCCACGACAACGGCCTCACGCTGCAGCTCTATTGCCCGACACGTTTGCCGGACGAGGCGCTGGCGCTAGCCGATGCGGTGGAGGCGCAGTTGATGGAGCTGAACGTGCGCTTCGAACGCCATATCGAACCCGACCGGGTGCACTACGCCAATCAGGTCCGGCTCAAGGCGATCCACGACCTCTGCGTCTTCGATTCAAGCCCGATGAGCGTCTTCCGCGTTCTGCACGAGAAGATCGATTCGCGCGTCCGCGGCGCGTGGTGGGAGGGCTACGCCAACCCCGCCGTCGAGCGGCTTATCGACGAGGCGCGCGCGACGGTCTCGTCCGAGAAGCGCGAGGCGCTCTACCGGCAATGCTACCGCCTGCTGCAGCAGGACCCGCCCTGGCTCTATCTCTACAACCATCGCCGGGTGATCGGTCTGCGCGGCGACCATCCCGGCTGGCGGATGCACACCGACGGCGTGCTCGACGTTCGCGCGCTTCCACCGCTCTGAGCCTTGCAGGCAGAGCGGCGAAGCTGCGCTCGCCGATCTACGCGAGAGCCGCCAGGCGCCGCTCCTGGCGTTCGATCAGCCGCTCGATATCGGCGAGATCACCGGGCGAAAGCCGACCGGAGGGCGCGCGCAGCGCTGCCGAGGCAATGACCCCGCGCCGCGCCAGAATGTGCTTCCTGATCTGCAAACCGAAGCCGGGCTGGAGTTCGTAGCGGGCCAGCGGCAGATAGGCGTCGAAGAGATCATGCGCGCGCTCGACATCGCCCGCTGCATGCGCCTTGCAGACATCGATCATCATTTCGGGGTAGGCGAAGCCGGTCATCGCGCCATCGGCGCCGCGGCTCAGCTCCTCGGGCAGGAAGACCCCGCCATTGCCGCACAGAATGGAAATGCGGCGGGCCTCGCCGCGATCGCTTGCCGCGCGCAGCGCGCCGATCTTGTTGAGGCCCGGCCAGTCTTCGTGCTTGAGCATGACGCAGCTTGGGAGATTGCGAACGATGCGCAGGATCACCGAGGCCGAGATCTGCACACCCGTCGCCAGCGGGTAGTCCTGCAGTACGAACGGAATGTCGCCGAGTATCGCGGCGGCCGTCTCGAAATAGGCGTAGATCTGGTCGTCCGTTCTCAGTGAGGAGGGAGGAGCGATCATGACGCCCGAAGCGCCGGCATCCATCACCTGGTCGCTCAACTCCTTCATCGGCGCGAAGCCCGATGCGGAAACGCCAACCACAACCGGCACCTGGCCGGAGGTCCGCGCCAGCACCTGTCTGACGACAGTCAGCGATTCGGCGGCGGTGAGCTTGGGCGCCTCACCCATCATGCCGAGCAGCGTGAGGCCCGTAGCGCCCTTGTCGACGTAGAAATCGACCATCGAATCCAGACTGGCGGAATCAATTGCGCCCTGGTCGGTGAATGGGGTGACAGCGATGACATACACGCCGGACGCAGTTTCGCTGATGTGTGGCATGGGCCGTGTTCTTTCGAGCAGAGAGTAAAATCAGAGATCGGCGAGGAGCACGCGGCCGAGCGCCATCGCTGTCGCGGCCTGCGTTGGCTCGACGACCGGGATGCCCAGTTCGGCCTCAAGGCGGGCGCGATAGCGCGCCATGCCCGCGCAGCCCATCACGATGACGTCCGCGGCATGGCTGTCCCGCAGGGACCGGCCGGTCGCCACCATGCGCTCATAGGTGCGCAACTCGTCGGCGAGCTCGGTCACGCCCAGGCCGATCGACAGGTCGCCCGCGAAGCGCGCCATCACGCCCATCGCGCCGAAATAGCGCAGGTGGCGCGGGATCGAGGTCGGCAGGATCGCAATGACGCCGAAGCGCTGGCCGAGTGTGAGCGCGGTCAGGACGCCAGCTTCCGCGATGCCGAAGACCGGGTGCCGGCTCTGCTCGCGCAGCGCGTGCAAGCCTGGATCACTGAAGCAGGCGATGACGAACGCCGCAGCCTCGTCTTCGAGTTCTCTCGCTCGCTTCAGGAGGGGGCTGATGACCCCATCCACATCACGCTGGCTCTGGATGCCGGCGGGGCCCTCCGGCAATGTCAGGCAGGCGATCTGCGGACCCTCTGGAGTGCGTAGCGGCGCCACAGCCCTATTGATGGCATCGGTCACCGACTCCGAGGAGTTCGGGTTGATGACGAAGATCGTGCGGCTCATGCGGAGCTTTCCTCAGCCTCAGTAGAGATCGGCGCCGAAATTGCGCGCGGGATCGAATTCGGGAGAGAGCCGGCTGGTCGGCTTGGTCGCTTCGCCGGCCTGGCGCAGGAGGAGCCGGCCGGAGCCCGGCCGAGCGTTGAGAGCGCCTTCGGCAACGATGATTTCGCCACGCCTGACGACGGTGCCGGGCCAGCCGGTGATGGTGCGGCCGGCGAACGGGTTGTAGCCGGCATTGTCGTGCAGCTCGTCGGCGAGCTCGACGCGGCGCTCGGGGTCCCAGATGGCGATGTCGGCATCCGCCCCGATCGCCAGCGAGCCCTTGCCGGGCAGGTCGTAGATGCGGGCGGGAGCAGTCGCGGTGAGTTCGACGAATTTCGACAACCCCATCCGGCCTCGGGAGACCATGGCGTCGAACAGCAAGGGCAGGCGCATCTCAAGGCCCGGCATGCCGTTGGCGATCTGCTTGAAGCTGGGATTGTCGCCGGCGCTGAGCTTGCCGCTGGCGTCGAAGCGGTAGGGTGCATGATCGGAGGACAGGATCTGCAGATCGCCGAGTGCCAGCGCCCGCCAGAGCGCTTCCTGATCCGCTTGCGTGCGCTGCGGCGGCGAGCAAATCCATTTCGCGCCCTCGAGGCCGGGGCGATCGAGATCTTGAGCCGTCATCAGCAGATAATGGGGGCAGGTCTCGGCGAAGATCTTGACGCCGCGACCGCGCGCCTCGCGGATCACAGCCGCGCCCTCCGCCGTCGAGACGTGGAAGATCACGATCGGCTGGTCGAGCAGTTCGGAAAAGGCGACCAGGCGGTGGAAGGCCTCGACCTCCGCGGCACGCGGGTGGCTTACCGCGTGGAACTTCGGCGCGACGTAGCCTCGGGCGACGAGCCTGTCGCCCATCCATTTCAGCAGGCCGTGATTCTCCGCGTGGACGCAGATCAGCGCGCCTTCGGCTCGCGCGGCCGCCATCACGTCGAGCAGTTGCTGGTCGTTCACCTGCACCGCGTCGTAGGTCATGAAGACCTTGACCGAGCGATGGCCGGCCCTGATCAGGGCGGGCAGATCGAGCGCGATGGTCTGCTCGTCCGGGTTGGCGACCATCAGGTGGAAGGCGTAGTCGATGATCGCCCCTCTTCGCGCCAGCGCCGCATAGTCCTCGACGACCGTCACGAGGTTGGCGCCGCGGTGTTGCGCCGCGAATGAGACGACCGTGGTCGTACCGCCGAAGGCGGCCGAGCGCGTTGCAGTCTCGAAAGTGTCGGCGTTCATCAGGCCGCCGCCCGACAACTGCTCGATATGGCAGTGGGCGTCGACACCCCCGGGCAGCACGAGCATGCCCGCAGCATCGATCTCGCGCCGCCCGGCAGGCAGGTTGAAACCGATCGCCGCGATCTTTTCGCCGGATATCGCCAGATCGGCCTTGAAGACGTCGGTCGCGGTGGCGAGCGTACCGTTGCGAATGACGGTGTCGTATTGGATGTCTGTCATCGCTGTCTCCGGTACTGGGCGGTCAGTGGACGCCGCTCGCGCGGGTATGGCCGAAGAAGTCTTCCGGCATCGCAAGCAGGTGGCTCAGCCCGGTACGCTCCAGCATCCGCTCGCATTCGCGCTGTGCCGCCGCGATCACGGCATCCTCCGCGACACTCAGCACGCGGCGGTCCTGCATCAGCACGCGGCCGTCCACGATCACCGTGTCGACGTCGTTGCCGTTGGCAAAGCAGGTGACGCGGAAGGCGGGCATATTCATCGGCGCCATGTGCGGCCGTGCCAGGTCGACCAGGATGATATCGGCCTTCTTGCCGGGCTCCAGCGATCCGATCTCGGCCTCCAGCCCGAGCGCGCGGGCCCCGTCGATCGTCGTCATTTCGAGCACGCGCCCAGGCGGGAGGACGGCAGGGTCGCGGAAATGCGTGCGGTGATAGTGCATGCATTGCTGCATGTGGCGGAACATGTCGGCCGAGCGGTCGGGCGCCGTTGCATCCGAGCCGAGGCAGACCGTGACGCCTGCGTCGAGCAGCTCCGTCGCCGGGCAGCGGCCAAGGATAGAGGCCACTGCGCTCGGATTATGCGCGATCCGGGTGTCCGTTTCGGCGCAAATAGCGATCTCGCGCTCCGTCAGGTTCGTCGCGTGCGAGAGCAGCGCATCGGGCCCAAGCAGTCCCATCGCATGGGCATAGGCGACGCTGTTTCGCGTGTGACCATCCTGCGTGAAGAGCGTCCCTGTCTCACGGGACAGGGCGCGGGCGGCAAGCGTCTGCCGCCTTGCTTCTTCAAGCATGACGGGATCGAGGCTATCGATATGCTCGTCGCGCAATGTCGGCGTGAGCATGGCGATGCGGATGCGGTTGCCGAGCGCCCCGTGCCAGCGCGCGATGACTTCCCGGCAGGTCTGCATCTGGCGATCGAAATCGACCTTGGTGTCGCTGCGCCGGTCACCGTCCCAGCGTGCATAGGTTCGCGGGTGCGGCGGCCGCGTCGGGCCGATCGCGACGATGGAGCGCGTCCCGACCTCGCCGACTCCCTCGCAATGAGCAGCCGCATAGGCGGGATCGTCCGTGCGCATGATGCTATCGCCGCCGCCGAGCAGGGATACACCGGTCGTCACGCCGAAGCGAAGCCGCTCCACGGCCGCAAGCTGGGCCTCGGCATGCCAGAACGCTTCGGACGAGCCCACCGTGTAAGCCTGCTCGCAAGCGTCGTACCAAAGGTCGCTGCGGCCGCCGCCCATCGTCTTGATCAACCCGTGGCCGGCATGGGCGTGACCGTCGATCAAGCCGGGCATGATCGCCTTTCGCCGGGCATCGATCACGCGTCGAGCGCTATGCCGATTGCCGATCTCTTTGCTCGGGCCAACATCGACGATGCGGTCCTCGACGATCGCGACGGCTCCGTCATCGATGATGCGTCTTGAACCATCCATGCTGATGACCACGCCGCCCGTTACAATCAGATCAGCCAAGCTCATCTCCCTCGACCTGCAGCAGCGACGCGCTACGTGACTCCAACATACTGATGGTATACATATGGGATGGCGTGACGTGAACCCTTTCAATGCGGCTTCCGGTGCAAGATTGCCCGTGACCGTTGGGCGGGCACCCGTTGCGTCCGGCGAGTAAATGCGGCAGCTCAAATCCAGGAATGAAGGGATCCCCGCATTGACTGCCGACCAAGGTTCGATCTCGACCCTCGGCCACTCGACCTATGAGCGGCTGCGCGACATGATCCTCAATGGTGAATTGCCGGCGGGGGCCTCGCTGCAGGAGAAGAAGCTCGCCGAGCGTCTTGGGGTTTCCCGCACGCCAGTGCGCGAAGCTACGATGCGCCTTATGATGGAAGGCTTAGTCCTACGTACTGCTGGGCTAACCCCGGTCGTGCGCCGTCTCTCCACTGACGACTTCATCGAAATCCTGCATGTCAGGCGACTACTCGAAGTCGAGGCTGCCGGACGAGCCGCCGAAACGGGCGGATCTGCGGAACTCCGTGCGATCGCCGCTCGCATCGCCGAATTTCGCGATGGCTACGAGCCTACGCCTGAAGAGCATGTGGCCGTTGATGATCGACTTCACCAAATCATTGCGGGTCTTGCGGGATCCCGCCTGCTGGCGGAGATGATCGACGATCTTCGCAAAAAGACCAAAATCTTCGACATGGGACGGTTGCCCGAGCGTTTTGAGCCCGGGGTGCACGAGCATCTGGAGATCATCGATGCCGTTTTGGCGCGGGACGTGACACGTGCGCAGGATGCGATGCGAGCTCACATCGACAATGTTCGATCTAGCGTCATGAACCACTTGAGGCGGTTGTTCTGAGGCGTGCCACAATCAGACATTTCGAAGGGACTTGGAACCGGACATTCAAGAACCATCCGCAGCGGTAAAATCTACCCTTTGCGTTGCCCTCCGCTATCGCCGAAGCTTTGTGTCACGAGCCGGTTGAACCTCTCCACGAATGCATTTGCGTCGGTCGGCCGCTCGCCGTCCAAGACGCGGGCGGTATCGAGGAGTAGGTGGGCGACATCGCAACGCAGCACATGATCGTTATCTGATGCGAGAGCTGAGATCATCACATGCCGAGGGTTGACCTCGAGGATCGGCTTGGCAGCACTTTCGACGCGCCCCGCGGCGCTGAGCAGGCGTTCGAACTGGCGATCCGGCCCCTTATCCGACGCGACAAGGCAGACCGCGCTCTCGGTCAGCCGATCGGAGGATCGGACATCCGCAACCTGTTCGGCCAAAATCTCCTTCATCGATGCAAGTAGAGCGGTGATCTTCTCGCTCGCTTCCGCCGACGGAGGCGCCGCGCCATCAAGCAGCGGGATAAGACCGAGATCGGCCGCCCCTTGCGTCACCGACTTGAACGGCTTGCCTTCGAAATCCGGTGCTGCCGAGGCCCAGAAGCTGTCGATCGGATCCGACAGCAGCAGCACCTCGATGCCTCGCGCCCGAAAACCTTCGAGCTGCGGGGAGTTGGCGATCCGGGAGGCATCGTCGCCGGCGATGTAGTAGATCGCGGTCTGGTTGTCCTTGAGCGCGGCGACATAGTCTTTGAGGCTGCGCCACCCTTCGCCGGAGGCTGTCGTCCGAAAGCGAGCGAGGCCGAGCAGTTGCTCCCGGCGCGCGAAATCCTCGTACAGTCCTTCCTTGATGACGACGCCGAAATTGTCCCAGATCAGACGGAATGTATCCGGATCCTGTTCGGCCAGTTTCGCGAGATCGGCGAGGACACGGCTGGTGACGCCCTTCTTGATCGCGCCGAGCAGCGGGCTGTCCTGGATCATCTCGCGAGAGACGTTGAGCGGCAGGTCGGCGGTGTCGACGATGCCGCGCACAAAGCGCAGGTAGCGCGGAAGGAGCTCGGCTTCGTCCGTGATGAAGACGCGCTTCACATAGAGCTTGATCCGTCCCTTGCGGTCGGCATCGAAGAGATCGAACGGACGCGCGCCCGGGACGAAGGCAAGTGCGGTATATTCGTGCAGGCCTTCGGCGCGAAAATGGATCGTAGCGGCCGGCTCGTCATATTGCCCCGCAACGCTGCGGTAGAAATCGGCGTATTCGTCCTTCGTGATCTCGCTTTTCGGCCTGGTCCAGAGCGCGGCTCCGTCGGAGAGGGCGACCGCATCGGCGCCCGGCTCCGTGATCAGCGAGATGGGGACCGGTACATGGCCGGACTGTTCCTTGACGATGCGCTCCAGCGTCCAGCGCTCAGCATAGGACTTGGCCTCCTCCATCAGGTGAAGCGTCACGCGCGTCCCGCGGGACGGAGCCTCGTCCAGCGCCGCAAGCGCCACGGTGAACTCGCCCTTGCCGTCCGAAGACCATATCCAAGCTTCGGCGCTGCCGGCACGGCGGCTAACAACCTCGACCTTCTCGGCCACCATGAAGGCGGAATAAAAGCCTACGCCGAACTGGCCGATGAGTTGCGCGCCGTCCTTGCCTTCGGTGTTAGCGACCCGCTCCATGAAGCTGCGTGTTCCCGAGCGCGCGATCGTGCCGAGAGCTTCGATCATCTCGTCATGGCTCATACCGATGCCGTTGTCGGCAATGGTCAGCCTGCCGGCCTCCGGATCGGCCGAGATGGTGATCGCGAGCTTCGGGTCATCCCCCAGGAGTTCGGGGGTGCCGATCGCTTCGTAGCGCAGCTTCTCGCACGCGTCGGCTGCGTTCGAGATCAGCTCGCGCAGGAAGACGTCCCGGTCGGAATAGACTGAATGCACCATCATATGGAGCAGACGGGAGACGTCGGCTTCGAAGCTGCGATGCTCGGGCGTGGCGGTCGTGGTCATTCGGGCTTCTCGAATAGATGGGACAGCGTGGAGTTCAGGGCAGAGAGCGATGGCGCGTGGGAACGCGGCGAACTACCCCGCTTTGGGGACGACGACTGGAAGCTGAACTCACCCGCTCCGGGACGTTTGTCGATTGGACAGTGCCCTGATCAGAGCAAGTATGGCGTTCAATCGCGCGGTCGCGAACTCGCCGGCGCCGGGCAATTGAGCCTCGATGTGAGCGGCGACAGTCTGCCACGTTGCCGATCCATCCCGCGTCATGACGGCCAGGAGATTATCCTTGAGACCATACGTTGCGCTCTCGGCGTTGGTAATGAGGGCCTTGAAGCGGTCGGACGGTGAGATGTCCTTAGGTTGTGTGCCGTCGGTCATATCGGATGTCTGATGCGATGGAGAGAATGCAGGGGCTTTCACGGAGCCTTTCGCCTAGGCCTTCTCGCGAAACCGGTCGATCGCACGCTGTGCGAGATCATCCTCGTCGAGCGCCAGCGGAACCAGCGAATCAACGATATAGGCGAGGTTGTTTCGCTCCAGCTCGTCAGAGCCCGCCGAAAGCGACGGCTTGAGTTCCGCCCATGCCTTTTCGAGACCGGCCTCGGCACGGGGCAGATCGATGGGATCGGTCAATGATGAAAAGGGCATGGCTCCCCTCGGCACGCCTAGGAGGTTACCGCGTTCAGAGAGGGCGCCGCGGCAATCGCGGCGCCCCCGATGCTCAATAGTCCATGCCGCCGGCGGGCATGACCGGTGCCGGGTCCTTCTTCGGCGCCTCGGCGATCATCGCCTCGGTGGTGATCAGCAGGCCCGCGACCGACGCCGCGTCCTGAATCGCCGTGCGCACGACCTTGGTCGGGTCGATAATGCCGGCCTTGACCAGATCGCCGTACTCGCCGGTCTGGGCGTTGTAGCCCCAGGCGTAGTCCTGCGCCTCCAGTAGTTTGCCGACCACGACCGCGCCATCGCCGCCGGCATTCTCGACGATCTGGCGGGCAGGCGCGGTGATCGCCTTGCGGACGATCTCGACGCCGGTCTTCTGGTCGTCATTGCCGGGCACCAGCCCTTCGAGCGCCTCGACCGCGCGCAGCAGGGCGACGCCCCCGCCCGGCAGGATGCCCTCCTCGACCGCTGCGCGGGTGGCGTTCAGGGCATCGTCGACGCGGTCCTTCTTCTCCTTGACCTCGACCTCGGTCGCGCCGCCGACGCGGATGACCGCGACGCCACCGGCGAGCTTGGCCAGGCGTTCCTGAAGCTTCTCACGGTCGTAGTCCGAGGAGGTTTCCTCGATCTGGGCCTTGATCTGGGCGACGCGCGCGTCGATCTCGGCCTTCTTGCCCGCGCCATCGACGATGGTCGTGTTCTCCTTCTCGATCCGGACCTTCTTGGCGCGGCCGAGCATGTCGAGCGTCACGGTCTCCAGCTTGATACCGAGATCCTCGCTGATCGCGGTGCCGCCGGTCAGGATCGCGATGTCCTCCAGCATGGCCTTGCGGCGGTCGCCGAAGCCAGGAGCCTTGACGGCGGCGATCTTCAGGCCGCCACGGAGCTTGTTGACGACGAGCGTGGCCAGAGCCTCGCCCTCGACATCCTCCGCCACGATCAGCAGCGGCTTTCCGGTCTGCACCACCGCTTCCAGCAGCGGCAGCATCGTCTGGAGACCCGAGAGCTTCTTCTCGTGGATCAGGACATAAGGGTCTTCCAGCTCCGCAACCATCTTCTCGGTGTTGGTCACGAAATAGGGCGAGAGATAGCCGCGATCGAACTGCATGCCTTCGACCACGTCGAGCTCGGTCTCGGCCGTCTTTGCTTCCTCGACGGTGATGACGCCCTCGTTGCCGACCTTCTTCATCGCCTCGGCGATCATCTCGCCGATCGTGCGGTCGCCATTGGCAGAGATGGTGCCGACCTGCGCGACCTCCTCCGAGCCGGTGATGGTCTTGGAATGCTCGCCGAGCGACTTGGTCACCGCCTCGACGGCGAGATCAATGCCGCGCTTCAGGTCCATCGGGTTGATGCCGGCCGCGACCGCCTTGGCACCTTCGCGGACGATCGCCTGCGCGAGCACGGTCGCGGTCGTGGTGCCGTCGCCGGCCGCGTCGTTCTGCTTCGAGGCCACCTCGCGGACCATCTGGGCGCCCATGTTCTCGAACTTGTCGGAAAGCTCGATCTCCTTGGCGACGGTGACGCCGTCCTTGGTGATGCGGGGAGCGCCGAACGACTTCTCGATCACGACATTGCGGCCCTTCGGACCCAGCGTGACCTTCACGGCATTCGCCAGCGTGTCGACGCCGCGCAGCATCCGCTCGCGCGCGTCCTGCGAAAACTTCACGTCCTTCGCAGCCATGATTCCTCACTCCTTCAGACTTGAGGTTTCAGGTTGATGGTATGGATAAGGCCCCGTCAGGCGGCCTTCTTGAGGGCGGCAGTCGTCTCGACGACGCCCATGATGTCGGACTCCTTCATGATCAGGAGATCCTGGCCGTCGATCTTGACCTCCGTGCCGCTCCATTTGCCGAAGAGCACGCGGTCGCCGACTTTGACGTCGGGCGGCACGAGCTTGCCGGTCTCGTCGCGCGCGCCAGCGCCAACGGCGACGACCTCGCCCTCCTGCGGCTTTTCCTTGGCAGTGTCGGGAATGATAATCCCGCCCCTGGTCTTCTCCTCGGCGTCGATGCGCTTCACGACGACGCGGTCATGCAGTGGCCGAAACTTCATGAGTTCCTCCAATTTCCATGTCGGTCACATGTCAAAGCGGGCCGGCCCTGTGCGGGTCTCGCGGCGAGGTTCCGCGCGCCCCTGAGGCGCCGTGCCCGCGCGATGATTTGGGTTGCCCGATTTTTGCCTTCAAGAGGCCGGCAGCACTTTTTTTGATCGAGTGCTAACAAACTGAAAAGGCAGCGCAAACGCAACCTTTCATCTTGCCAGAGCGTTGAAAATCCGCTGCCATCGGCGCAGTGAAAAACAGGGAGCTGAAAGGAATGGCTTCGACCGACTTCGCCCGCCAGATCGCCGGCTACGGATTGACCACCGCCGGCATCCTCTACCGATTGCCCGACCACCCTTCGATCCTGCAGGAATACGTCTGGCAGGATTACGACCTCGCTCCGCGCTTTCCCGAGCTCAACAAGTTCCTCGCCTTCTGGCAGGCCAAGCTCGACGGCAGGTTGTTCCGCATCACCGTCGCTCACAAGGACCTGATCGGCCCGGCTGACCTCAGCGCGGTCAGCGGCGAGTTCCGGCTCCAGTAACGTCGATGCTTCGCAGGCCTTGATCCGAAGAGAACATATCCCAAAATCATGGCAGCCGCCGACAGCGATAGCGCGCTCGACGCGGCGATCAACCAAACCGGATCCATGTTGCTTCCAGAAGGATATGGCTATGGCAACGTTGGCAATCGCTCCCCGGGGGAGGACTGCATGATGACATCAGACGATTTCGAGAGGCCGGTCGTGATCCTGACCGGTCTTGGGCATCCGGCGGCGATCGCGTCCGCCATGGAGGCCTATATGTTCCTGGCCGACTGGCCGGCGAGCAGGCGCGATGCGGTCCACGGCTTCGCGCTGAAGGCCTGCCTGGCGGCGATCCGTGGCGAGATAGAACCAGACACGGCGCGCGGCTTGTTCGCGTCCTGGGCGGAAAAGCATGATCTCCTAGCGCCCGACGTTGCTGCGTTCGCCAGCAGCCGCAAGGAAGGCTCGCGCGGCCACGCCTGACCTAAAGCCCGGCGCCGCACTAGCGGGGCCGGGCGACTTTTGAGGCGAGGGCGCCATTCAAAGGATATGAATGTTTCGGAGCGAGAAAGTGCCGTTGTTTCGCTTGCCTCGCATCCGCCTGGACGTCAGCAAATGCGAGAAGAGATCCGTGCGGGCGCTCGCACAGAACGCTCCGAGCGGGAGCGGTCGAGCTGCCTAGGCCTTTGGATGGGCCTGTGATGCGCGAACGTTATTGAGCGCGGGAGCGATCTGGTGGCTAGTCTCGCCACCTATGAAGCGCCGAACTTCTCTGCGCTATCTCGCGGAAAGTATTCGGGCCTTTCGAAGTGACGGGCATCGGGCCGCAACTCTGGCGCTATCGTGGCGCACCCTGCGAGGCGGCCGGTGATTCTCCGTTCGAAGGGTAAAGTCGTCCGGGCAAATCAGGCCAGAAGGATCCGCACATGCCAAATGCTGCGGTGATTATCGGTGCCTCCGGTGGGATTGGCGGAGCGCTTGCCGAACAGGTGGCCGGGTCGAGCCGATACTCTGCCGTTCACGCGATATCACGGACGCCGAGCGCGGATCGTGGGTCAATCCGGTTTCACATCGCGGATATCGCCGACGAGGCAAGTGTCGAACGCGTCGCTGGAACGATCGGCACGGAGGAGCCGGTCGGCCTCGTGATCGTTGCGAGCGGCCTTCTGCACGACACCAATATTCGTCCGGAAAAGGCTTTGAAGACGATAGACCCCGTCGCAATGGCCAGGCTCTTTGCGGTCAACACCATCGGCCCTGCCATTGTCGCCAAACATTACGTTCCGCTGCTGCCGCGACGGGGGCGATCGGTTTTCGCCGTCCTGTCCGCCCGCTTAGGGTCGATCGAGGATAACCGGCTCGGCGGCTGGTATTCATATCGCGCCTCGAAGGCCGCGCTCAATCAGGTGATCCGCACGCTTGCCGTCGAGCTCAAGCGAACGCATCCCGATGCTATAGCGCTAGCACTCCATCCCGGCACGGTGGCGACGACTCTCTCGGGGCCATTCCGGAGCGACGAAACGCGTGCCGGATTGTTCGTACCTGACGATGCGGCGTCGAACCTGCTCAAGGTTCTCGACCTCGCGGCTGTCGAGCAATCTGGTGCATTGTTGGCATGGGATGGATCGCACATCCCATATTGAGACCGGGTTCGGGCAAACGACCGACGTCGATCTCAATACAGGGCGCAATCCCGTGAGGCTCAACGGCGCGGCTGCTCGGGAAATTCGAGCTTGCTGACATCGTAGCCCAGCGCGGCCGCACGCGCGACCAGCCGCTTGCGCTGTGTGGGGCCGATCTCCGGATCGCGCGTGAAGATATAGAGGTCACGCAATGTCGGATCAGCCGAGATGAACCAGCTGTAGTCGTCGGCCCGGTCGAGTACCCAGTACTCCCGCTGA
This sequence comes from Bosea sp. AS-1, assembly GCF_002220095.1. Taxonomy (GTDB): domain Bacteria; phylum Pseudomonadota; class Alphaproteobacteria; order Rhizobiales; family Beijerinckiaceae; genus Allobosea. The sequence goes on along the minus strand of NZ_CP022372.1, from coordinate 57,040 downwards.
ACCGGCACAAAGCCGTAAAGCTTATAGTCGACCCTAAGCTTGGCGTTAAAGCCGGGATCGAGGATCGTGCCGGGTCCGCCGACGGTCTTGAGTTCGCCGCGCGGGCTGCCCATCCGACAGGAATCGAGGACCTGGATGCCGCCGGCGCGGTCTGGCCCATATTCCGTCGCGCCGGCGACGCAGCCATCCGTGATTGTCATGGGGCGTCGAGCGATCTCGCGCCAAGTCCCCGTGTAGAAGCGCTGAACGTCGACCCGCTTTCGCGGCTCGGGCGCCTGCTGCGTGTGAGTTATCGAGTTTCCCACGCATCCGGCCAGCGAAACGGTGGCGACGGCAGTGAGCAGGATCGATTTCATGGCGGCCTCCCTGGCGACGGGCGGCCGTCTCCCGCGGCGCGCCAGAGACGTTACGCGCAAAACCGTGCCGCGGATCACTGCCGGCCGGTCTCGTAAGGGAGCGTCAGCTGCAGGTGGTCAACTGGGCCGAACAAATCTTGGCCGGCGGAGATCCTCCGGAAGTCGCTCCCGGTATGATCCAACCCCGCCCGAGCGGCTTGTCCTCGAGAGTGTGTATCGTCACCTCGACGTTTCCCGCTCGGCAATCGTGAATGGCGGCGACATGGACACCGGGCTCCGACGCCAGGATTATCTCCGAGACGGAGAGGCTGATCCAGCAGCGTGCAGACAACACGTTCAGGCAGCGCGGACTGCGGATGGCCAAGGATGCTTCCGACAAGCAGGCAGCGCTCACGGCGCAGGTCAGCATGAAGGGACGCCGGGGGCCCGGCTTCAAGTAGCACCGGACTACTTTTGCCATCCACAACCGAAACGGGAGCCCAGGGCTGATTATAGGCGCCTTACGTCGGAGCGTTTTGCTAGGTCACGCCGCACCACCCTGCATGCTAACATACGAAAGCCTGCCGGATCGCGCGGACGAATTCGAGGGGTGCGCCGACGGTCGATCTCTGGCGCTTAGCTATTGCTGCGTCCGCCTCAGTAACGCGGTGTTGTAACCGAGCGTCTTTGCTCTGCCCACGAGAGTAGAATATTGCTGCGGAGTGATAGCGGGGCTTCGCGTCAAGATCCAGAGATAGCGCCCAGACGGTTCCCCAACGATCGACCATGAATAATCTGGCGCCCTGTCGAGAACCCAATAGTCGCCTTCGAACGGCCAGAAGAATGTGACCTTCAGCTTCGTACCTTTGGATCCCTCGACTACGCGGGCGGATGCTTCCGATCTTTTCAGAGCACCAGAGGGACTGCCCTGCCGGCAGGAGTTGATGACAGAAACATGCCCGTCCGGCTTGAGCGCGTATTGGGCTGAAACGGCTTCGCAGCCCGCCTGAAAACTTGCTTCATAGCGCGCCTGTTCATACCACTTGCCTAGATAGCGGGTCAGCTCGACCGGCTTGCTCGGCTGGGGAACGTTTGCGTTCCCAACTGGCCGGTCTTCCAGAGGAAGGCACGCCCCAGAGAATGTTCCGATTCCAACGGCAAGCAGGAGCGAAAGCGGTTTCATTGCTAGTCCTAATAGGAGGGCGCTATTCCAACGCCAGACGGAACTGGCTGTTCCCGCTCCTTGCCTGCTAGAAGCAGAACGGCTTCCGGATACGCACCGTGGCCTTTCCACGAAGGCAGAATGTGCCGGTCGGCACAGCACCTTCGCAGCCGCCATCAGGCTCGGCGCAGGGCCACCAGTTTCACGTCGATTCTTTGTGCGCGGAAGCCTGCCTCGCAATAGCAGAGGTAGAATTCCCACAAGCGCCGGAAAGCTTCGTCGAACCCCAAGGGTGCGATCTCGGCCCAGTTCTCCAGAAAGCGCCGGCGCCACTCCTTCAAGGTCAGCGCGTAGCTGCCGCCGAAATCGAGCTGCTCGACCACGGCGAGCGCAGCAGCCTCAGCACTGCTTTTCAGCACCGGGACCGACGGCAGGCTGCCACCGGGAAAGATGTAGCGCTGGATGAAATCGCTGCCCTGCTGGTAGCTTTCGAACAACGCATCGTCGATCGTGATCGCCTGCAGCACGACCCGGCCGCCAGGCCTGAGCGAGCGATTGAGAGTGTCGAAATAGGACGGCCAGTAAGCGCGGCCGACCGCCTCGATCATTTCGATCGAAACGATGCGGTCGAACTGCCCGGCAATGTCGCGATAGTCCCGGAGCTCGATGGTGACGCGCTCGGATAGGCCAGCATCGGCAATGCGCTGCCGTGCGGCTTCGAGCTGTGCCGGCGACAGGGTAATCGCCGTCACGCGGCAGCCCTCGCGGGCCAGCCGCTCCGCCAACGCACCCCAGCCGCAGCCGATTTCCAGGACATGCTCGCCGCCCGAAAGGTCGAGCATGTCGACGATCCGGTCGAGCCGGCGCTGCTGGGCGACTTCGAGCGTCTCGGCCGGCGTCTCGTAGAGCGCCGAGGAATACATCATGCTGGCGTCGAGCCAGCGGCCGTAGAACGCGTTGCCGAGATCGTAATGCGCGGTGATGTTGCGGCGGCTGCCGCGGCGCGTATTGGCGTTCAGAACGTGGCGCAGGCGGTTGAGCAGCCGCGCCGGCCAGGCGCCCGACACCAGCCCGCGCAGCGTCGCATCGTTGCGCGCACCGAGCTCGATCAGGGCGGTGAGGTCCGGCGTGTGAAGGTCGCCGTCGCGATAAGCTTCGGCCAGGCCGATATCGCCGTCGAGCAGAAGGCGGCGCATCGACCGCCAGTTGTTCAGGATCATCGTCGCCTGCGGCCCCGGCAGGCCGGGCGCGCTGCAAAGCCGTTCGCCATCCGGCGTGAAGACCGTCAGGTGGCCGATGGCGATGCGGGAGAGCACGCGGCGCAGGAACCAGCGCGACAGGCCGATACCACCTGGCAGGACGAGCGCCTCTTCGGGCATGCTAAAATGCTGTTCCGCGTCGGGACGGCTCATGGCTTCATCGGTCCTTTCGCATGGGCTGTCACGGCTCTGCCAAGACTGAAGGAGTGTTCGGGCGCCGCCGGATGGGGCCGCCAGGAAATCCGCTTCGCCAGCAGGCGCAGTGCGTGCCAGTGGATGGCCGCCGTGACCTTCAGCGTGAGCAGCGGATGGGTTGCGAGCAGACGCAGCAGGGCCGCATCGCTCAGGTCCGTGCGCTTGCCGCTCAACACGGCGGTGATCAGGCGCCCATCGGCGTCGCTGCCCTCGATGGCGACGGAGACGCGTTCTCCCGGCGCGGTGACGGTGAAAGCGTAGCGCATGTCGAGGTTCATGAACGGCGAGACGTGGAAGACCTTGTCGGCCTCCTGCCTCAGCTCGCCTTCCGAGATATCGGCAGGCGCCACATAGCTGTGGATCTCGCCGAAGGTGTTGTGCACCTCGTAGACGGTCGCGCAGAGGCTGCCATCCTGGCAGTAGCAGAAATAGGTGCTGAGCGGGTTGAACGCGTAGCCGAGGATGCGCGGCATGGTCAGCAGGCGGATCGGGCCGCCGTCATGCGCGATCCCGGCCTTGGCCAGGGTTTCCTCGATTTGAGGCCGCAGGGGCCGCCCGCTGCGATCGCCGTAATCCGCGTCGCGAAAGGCGTAGAGATTGAAGCGGTTGCGCGAGAAGAAGCGGAGCTTCGCCGACAACCCATCGATCTCGTCGAGATCGAACAGCATCCAGAACACGCGATAGGACAGCGCATGAGGCCGGGGCCGGAACCGATGGTGCCTGACGCGGCCGACATAGAGGGCGGATTGCAAGGTCATGCGGCCTGCTCCAGCCGGGGCAGGATCGGAATGCGACCGGATTCGTTGGGGACGTTCCAGGGCCGGCGGACGCTGCCGAGCGCCTCGGCGACGGCAAGCCCCGCCTGCAGGCCGTCCTCGTGGAAGCCCGATCCGAAATAGGCGCCGCAGAACCAGCTTCGACGCATGCCCTGCAAGGACCAGAGCCGTTCTTGCGCGTCGAGAGCTGCGGTATCGAACAGCGGATGCTCGTAGATCTCCTCGTGGAAGATGGCTTCGTTGCGCAGCGTATCCGGCGGATTGAGCGTGACGAAGAAGGGCTGAGCCTCCGGCAGGCCCTGGAGCCGGTTCATCCAGTATGTCACCGCACAGGCGGAATCCGGCTGCGCGCGCTGACCGATATGGTTCCAGCTTGCCCAGGCGCGGCGGCGCTTCGGCATCAACGCTTCGTCGCCGTGCAGCACGGCGCGGTTGCGGCTGTAGCGGAAGGCACCGAGAGCCTCGGCTTCCATCGGGCTGGAGTCGGCGAGCACGGCGAGCGTCTGGTCGGCATGGGTGGCGAAGACGACCTGGTCGAAGCTCTCGGTCCAGCCGTCGCCTATCAGAACGACATCGTTCGCGCCGCGTCGAACCTGCCGGATCGGCAAGCCGGCCCTGACGTCGCCCGAAAAAGCGGCGCGCAGCTTCTCGACATAGACGCTGCTGCCGCCGGTCACCGTGCGCCAGACCGGCCGGTCGGTGAGCTGGAGCAATCCGTGATTGTGATGGAAGCGCAGGAAGGCGGCGGCCGGATAAGACAGTATCTCCGAGCAGGGAGCCGACCAGATCGCGGCCGCCATCGGCAGGAGATGATCGTCCCGGAATGCAGCTCCATAGCCGCCGATCGCGAGATAGTCGCCAAGCGAGATACCGGCCGCCTGCCCCGTCAGCGCGTCCTTCGATGCATTCCGGTAGAAGCGGGTGATGTCCTGCAGCATGGCCCAGAAGCGCGGGCGCACGAGATTGCTGCGCTGGGCGAACAGGCCTGCAACGCTGGTGCCGCTATATTCAAGCCGCCCGCCATCGAGCGAGACGGCGAAGGACATCTCGGTCGGCTGGGTGGCGACGCGCAAATGCTCCATCAGCGCGATGAAATTCGGATAGGTCGCCTCGTTGTAGACGATGAATCCGGTATCGACCGCCGTCTCGCCGCCGCCCCCCGCAACGCGAACCGTGTTGGCGTGGCCGCCAAGGCGAGGCGCGGCCTCGAACAGCACCACGTCATGCGCCTGCCCCAGCAGCCAGGCCGCCGAGAGCCCGGATATGCCGGCACCGATCACGGCGATCCGCATCGCCTTGCCCTGTGCCCGTTCCATCGTCGCTGCTTTATTGATCATGACGGGTATACGCGGCTGGGGCCGGACTGGATTTGCCGCCGCGCGAGCAAAAGCGCGCCGGCCGAGTGACCCGCCGCAGCGCTTCCTGCGTAAACGAAGACAGGCCGGAACTTTCCGCGAGGGCGACGATGCCGATGAACCGAATGAAGCGGGTCGCTGCTGCGATCGGCGCCTACGCGGCGCATCCCGATCCGCGGGCCGCGATCGCCAATACCGTCGCGCTGGTCATCGTCTCGAACCAGCCCTTCTACCCGCTCTATCTTTATTGGGCGGTCTCGCCGGTCGTCACGCCGTCCTATGTCACCTTCCTGTCAACGCCCTTCTTCGCGGCGGTGCCGGCAGTCATGCGGCGCAGCACCTTGCTCGGGCGAGCACTGCTTCTCGTCGCCGGCATCGGCAATACGTTGCTCTGCCGGGCCGCCTTTGGCCCGGGCTCGGGGGTCGAAGTCTTCCTGTTTCCATGCCTCGTGCTGACGCTGATGCTGTTTCGCCGCACGGAACCCGCCTTCGCGCTCGGTTTCGCGGCACTGGCCTTCGCCACCTATCTGCTGCCGGCCGCCATCCTGGGGGCACCGATACATCTCTATGGGCCCGACGAATACGCGACCTTGCAGCGCCTGAATTTTCTGAGCGCCGCGTCCCTGACCGTCCTGATCGCATGGCTATTCGCCGGGCGTCCGGACACAAATTCGCGCGCCGATGAAACCGACGACACTGCCGAAGCGTAGACGAAACGCATCCGCCGAAAGGACTTCATCATGACGCGCCTTCCGCTTGTCCTCGCCCTCGTCGCTTTCTCCGCCCACTGCGCTGCCGCCAACGATCTCGACGGGACATGGCTGCGCGACGATGGCAATGCCCGCGTGCGCATCGCGCCCTGCGGCGACAAGATCTGCGCCACCAACATCTGGATCGGCGATACAAGCAAGGGCGAGGCGGCTGGCGACAAGCTCGTGATGACGCTGGCCCGCCAGCCCGACGGTTCATTCTCCGGCAGTGCGTACGATCCCAAGCGAGGGTGGAGTTATTCACTTACGATCACTGCGAAGGCCAATGCACTCAACACGCGAGGCTGCATTCTCGGCAGACTGATCTGTCGCGACGTGAGTTGGAAGGCATCCGAATAACCGCCGTTCGGGGTGATCCGCGGCGGAAGCGTCCACGTATCTAATCTATGGTTGCCGCACTCGCCCTGACCGCAGACGGCATGCGCAAGGCGGGGTCTGTTGCGCGAGGAGATTGGTTCGTCGTCTTGTTCGATCCCAATAGTTTGATTGCTGCCATCGCGCACTCCGGTGACAGGGTGGCCTTTGCCAAGCTGTTCGACCATTTCGCGCCACGCGTGAAGGGTTTGCTGATGCGCGGAGGAGCCTCCGCGGAGCTTGCCGAGGAGGTCGCGCAGGAAACGCTGCTGTCGGTCTGGCGCAAGGCCGCGCTGTTCGACCCCGCGAAGGCAAGCGCATCGACCTGGATCGCAACGATCGCGCGCAACCTGCGCATCGACATCGCCCGCCGCGAAACGCGTTCGAGGTTATCGCAAGTTTACGAGATTCTGGATGAAGAAGCCCCTGAACAACCTGATGAGACACTTTCTGGCGCGGAACGCGATGCGCGCGTGCGTGCCGCGATGACCCATCTTTCCCCCGACCAGTACCGCGTGGTCGAACTCGCCTTCATCGAAGGCTTCAGCCATCAGGATGTCGCCGATCGCCTCGCTATCCCGCTGGGCACGGTGAAATCCCGCCTGCGCCTGGCCCTGTCGCATCTGCGCGGCCGGCTGGAGGATCTGCGATGAGCATGTTGCATCGCCCGTCCGACGAGACGCTTGCCGCCTTCGCCGCGGGCCAACTCGACGAAGGCCTCGCGGTCGTCGTCGCCTGCCATATCGAGGCGGATCAGGAGAGCCGCGGCCGCCTGCGCGAGTTCCAGGCCGTGCAAGGTGCGCTGCTGGATGCGGCCGAGCCCGTCGCAATGGCTTCCGGCCCAACTCCTGCGGCCACTGCAGCACGACCCGAGCCAGCGTCGGTTGAGACCGCCCCGATGTCCGAGGGGATGCCGAAGGTGCTGCGCCCCTATGGCCTCGGTCCCTGGCGCCCCATCGGCATCCGCATTGCCATGCGACGCGTCGAGGTTCCCGGAGCAGATGCGCGCGTCTTCATGCTGCGCGCCGGGCCCGGAATCTCCCTGCCGCACCACAAGCATACCGGGTTCGAATGGACCACGATCCTCGCCGGCGCCTATGAGCACGAATACGGGCGCTACGCAGCCGGTGATTTCGACGAGGCTGATGCCGAGCATGATCACACGCCGCGCGTCGACCCGGTCGAGGGCTGCACCTGCATCGTGGCGATGACGGGGAGCGTGCAGTTGCAGGGCTGGCTCGGCCGGCTGCTGCAACCGCTGGTGCGGTTTTGACGATCGCATCCTTCGCAGCAGCTCTGGTCTTCGTGGCCGTGGCGATGTCCGCCTTCATGGCCCTGGCGACGCTGATCGAGCGGCGCACTGGCAATTCCGGCTGGATCGACGTGGTCTGGACTCTTGGGTTGGGGCTGACGGGTATCGCCGGCGCCTTGCTGCCCTTCGGGGCGGGACTGATGCCCCGACGCCTGCTCGTGGCAGCGCTCGCGCTGGCCTGGGCGCTGCGCCTCGGCCTGCACATCGCGCAACGGACCGCCGGCATCACCGAAGATCCCCGCTATGCGAAGCTGAAGCGGGACTGGGGCAGCTCCGCGCCGCAGCAATTGGCCCGGCTGCTGCAGATGCAGGCGCTGGTCAGCATTCCCCTGGGATTGGGGATCGTCCTCGCGGCGCATAGCACCGCGCCAGCGCTGGGCTGGCAGGATCTTGCCGGTGTCGCCGTGTTCGCCGCAGGGCTTGCAGGAGGCGCCATCTCCGATGGGCAATTGCGGGCCTTCGCACGCTCGGGAGCGGGCGGCATCTGCGATTCCGGCCTGTGGCGCTGGTCGCGCCATCCCAACTACTTCTTCGAGTGCCTGCTTTGGTGCTCGTATCTCATGATCGCGCTCGCGACCGGCTATCTATGGGGTTGGCTCGCCTTACTGGCACCGGCCTGCATCACGCTGCTGCTCACCCGGATCTCCGGCATACCGCCCCTGGAGGAGCACATGCTTGCCAAGCACGGCGAGGCCTATCGGGCATACCAGAATCGAACCAGCGCCCTGATCCCGCTGCCGCCGAAAGGAGCAACGTCATGACGATCATGCAGAAGCTTTCGGCTTGGGGAGAACGGCTTCCTGTTCCCGACTTTGTAAGCCGGGCTGTTATTGCGTCCCTGGTGCGGGCTACAGATCGTTCGCTTGAGGTCGATCCGCCGAATACTGAGACCTTCGCACGTGAAATGGCGGCCCTTCCTATTGCCGCCCATACCGACGCGGCCAATAAACAGCATTATGAACTACCTGGTACATTCTTTGCTCAGATTCTCGGTTTACAGCTAAAGTACTCGTGCTGCTATTACAACAGTCGATACGACACGCTCACGGTTGCTGAGCAGAACGCTCTGAAACTGACTGCAGAGCATGCGGACATTTTGGACGGACAACGAATTCTAGAGCTTGGTTGCGGTTGGGGTTCCTTGTCGCTGTGGTTAGCGGAACGCTATCCCAAGGCTCAAATCACAGCCGTATCCAACTCAAATTCGCAGCGGAATTTTATCGAACAGGAAGCATGGCGGCGTAGTATCTTAAATTTGAGAGTTATTACGGCAGACATCAATAACTTTTCTCCGCCCGAGAATTTTGATCGCGTCGTTTCGGTCGAGATGTTCGAGCACATGGCGAACTGGCGCGAACTGCTCGGGCGGATTCGTGGCTGGCTGAAGCCGGACGGCCGGCTCTTCATTCATGTCTTCGCCCACCGGCAGGGTTGCTATCGATTTGATGTGGCCGATACCAGCGACTGGATCGCGCAGCATTTCTTCACCGGCGGCCTGATGCCGAGCGCGACGCTCGCTCACCAGTTCCCCGATCTCTTCACGGTGGAAGACGAGTGGCGTTGGAGCGGCGAACACTACCGTGCCACGGCCGAGGACTGGCTGGCGAATTTCGATCGCAATCTCGCGCAGATTAATCCGATCCTGCGCGCGACCTATGGCGCGGACGCACCGCTCTGGCGCCGCCGCTGGCGTCTGTTCTTCCTAGCGACAAGCGGTTTGTTCGGTCATGCCGGCGGCGAGGCCTGGGGAGTCCATCACTACAGGTTGAGGGCAGCCTGACCGAGATTGGCCGTGTTTGGGATTAGACCCAGCCCCAGGCGACAAGGCGCCGGACCACGATAAAGGCGACCCATGTGCACAGGCCGACTACGACCGCACCATAGACGAGATCGACGAGCGTGATCGTCAGCGTCCAGGGCCGCAGTGTGGCGTAGTTGGTGAGGTCGTAGGTCGCATAGGCCAGCAGCCCGATGAGCGCGCCATTGAGTAAGGCGGCGCCCGCGCTTCCGTCACGCAGCGCGGGCATCAGCGCAAAGTGGACTACGCCGAGCGGGAAGCCGAAATAGAACAGTGCCGCCGGCCAATAGCGCACCTGTTCCAGAAGTAAATCGCCGAGCGCAGGGCGATAGAGTTTGGACGCCATTGTGCCCAGCCAGATGGCATCACAAATGCCGAAAGCGGCAAGAAAAGCGAGATAACCGGCAACGAAGCTCATCGTGATCTCCAGAGGTTCCGCGAAGAGATACGTCGCTTTCGCGCTCGTGGTTCAGAGCCGCCGGCGATCGAGAACGATCGGCCAGGAAATCCACTTTGATGAGGGAAGCGTATAGGCTTGCATGCATTCTTGCGAACCGTCCATTGCGACCCGGATTGTCCGACGTACGATCGCGCCCCTGCTGGCTGGGCTCGGCGTTTCGGCATGCGCCGCACTCCGACCGGGGCGCCTGACCGACGGCGCACGCGATGTAGCTTATGGCCTGCATCCCCGGCAGCGGATGGATATCTACGTACCTTCGGGTCGCGGTAGCGCACCCAAGCCGGTCGTTTTCTTCGTCTATGGCGGGTCTTGGGCCAATGGCGCCAAGGAAACCTATTCGTTCGTGGGGGACGCGCTCTCGGCTCGCGGCTTCGTCACGGTGATCGCGGATTACCGCCTGGTCCCGGAGGTCCGCTTCCCGGTCTTCATCGAGGACGGCGCGCAGGCCCTGCGTTTCGTGCGAGACAACATAGCCCGCTTCGGCGGCGCCCCGGAGGCGATCCACATGATGGGACATTCGGCGGGCGCCTACAATGCGATGATGCTGACTCTGGACAAGCGCTATCTTGCCGCCGTTGGCATGCGCGCCGACGATGTCCGGTCGATTGTCGGCCTCTCCGGCCCCTACGACTTTCTCCCGTTCGATATCGACGTGACGAAGGAGGCGTTCGGAAACGCGCGCGATCCCGTCCGGACGCAGCCAATCAACTTTGCCCGGCGCGACGCACCGCCAGTCTTTCTGGCCACGGGATCGGAGGACACGACGGTCCTTCCGCGCAATAGCGAGCGTCTGGCGCTGGCGCTCCGAAAGGCGGGCGCGCGATCGGTCTCGCTGAAGATCTATCAGGGTCTCGGCCATGCTGGCACGGCCACGGCGCTGTCCCGGCTTCTGCAATGGCAAGCGCCGGTGCTCGACGACGTCGTCACGTTTCTAAAGACGTCTGTGCATCCGGTTATGGGAACCGAGCTTCAATTCTAAGGCAAAAGCTGATGGCATCTTCCGCGAATTTGCATCCGGCAGAAGCTCCGGTGATCGTTTGGTTTCGCGATGATCTGCGGCTATGCGACAATCCGGCCTTAACTGCCGCGGCACAAAGCGGCCGGAAAATCCGCTGCGTTTTTGTGTATGATGAAGAATCTGACGGTCTGCGTCCTCTCGGGGCGGCAGCAAAATGGTGGCTCCATGGCGCGCTGGAGAATCTGGACAAGGACCTGCGTCAGCGCGGCACACGCCTTTCAATCTATCGGGGTCGTGCGTCCGAATTGATCCCGCGCCTCGCCACCCTCTGCCGGGCGGCCATCGTTTACTGGAATGATCGATATGGCGAAGCCGAACGACGGGTGGATTCGGCCGTACAATTGTTGCTTGAGCAGCGTCGCATCGATGCTCTCACTTTTAACGGCTCTTTGCTGTACGATCCGGCGGCGATCAAAACCAAATCCGGCGAGCCTTTTCGAACGTTTTCCGCATTTTGGCGCGCAGCTTACCAAGCGGGTGACCCTGCCCAGCCGCAAGCGGCTCCCGTAGCATTGCAGGATTTCGGCGACTGGGGTGACAACTCGCCTCGGGCTGTCGAACTCTCCGAGTTATGCCTTGAGCCTCGGGGACCCGATTGGTCAGGCGGCCTGCGTTCCAATTGGAAACCTGGCGAGACCGGTGCCCAAATGCAGCTCAAGCAGTTTTTAGATAATCACTTCGATACATACGCAGAGTGCAGGGATTTTCCCGATAGGCAAACGACATCTCACCTGTCTCCCTACTTGCGCTTCGGAAATATTTCGCCTCGGCAGATATGGCATGCGGCGGAATCAAAGAACTCTGAAAGCGACGTAAAATCTTACCGGAACCTGGAGAAATTCCAGTCCGAGCTGGGCTGGCGAGAATTCTCATATCATTTACTGCATCACAATCCGACCTTAGCCGCCCGAAACCTCCAGTCGAAGTTCGACCGGATGCCGTGGCGAGAGGATCCCGTTTCGCTGCGAGCGTGGCAAATTGGGAAGACCGGTTATCCTCTGGTCGATGCTGGCATGCGTCAGCTGTGGACCACGGGGTGGATGCACAACCGGGTTCGCATGGTGGCCGCATCGTTCTTGGTCAAGCATCTCCTCATTGACTGGCGCCAGGGTGAGGCTTGGTTTTGGGACACTCTGGTCGACGCCGACCAGGCCAACAATGCGGCGAGCTGGCAATGGGTTGCCGGATCGGGCGCAGACGCGGCGCCCTACTTCCGCATCTTCAACCCCACTCTTCAGGGGGAAAAATTCGATTGCGGTGGGCATTACGCGAAAGCTTGGCTACCAGAATTATCGGGTCTGCCTCCACAAGACGTTCATCGCCCGTGGCAGGCATCATCCGCAGTCGAAGGGTATCCCACGCGCATCGTCGACCACGATTTCGCTCGTCGCCGCGCGCTCGACGCGTTTGAAGCGCTGGGCTGAGGCAAACGAGCAAAGTTCATCCCCACGAATTCAGCAGGCTGAGGCAACAACCCATACGGACCTGCCATGCCAAAGGACAAAACGCATGGCTCGAATGCGCCGAAAAATCGACCTTCCAAGTAAGACGTGCCCGGTTTGCCGCCGACAATTCAGCTGGCGCAGAAAATGGGCGCGCAACTGGGATCAGGTCACATATTGCTCGAAGCGCTGCCGAGACACAAAAGGAAAGCCGCTTCAGAGATGAGAAAACTGATTTTTATCCTGGGCGATCAGCTTAGCCCTAATATCAGCTCGCTCACAGGAATCGATCGCGATACCGACATCGTTTTGATGGTTGAGGTCGTTGAAGAGACGACCTACGTGCCACACCATAAGCAAAAGATTGCTTTCATTCTTTCAGCGATGCGGCACTTCGCGAATGAGCTTCGGAGCGCCGGCATCGAAGTCGACTACGTCGCGCTTGGGGACGCGGGCAATACCGGTTCCTTCTCGGCTGAGCTGGACCGCGCCATAGAGCGCCATAATCCAGATCGAATTGTGATTACCGAGCCCGGCGAGTGGCGGGTCCGACGCATTATGGATGACTGGGGCGGGAGGTTCGACCGACCTATCGAGATTCGTGCCGACGATCGCTTCCTATGCTCGATCGCGGACTTCCGGGCTTGGGCGGACGGCCGCAAGGGTTACCGTATGGAATATTTCTATCGGGAGATGCGTCGGCGAACCGGTCTACTCATGGATGGTGATTATCCCGCTGGCGGCACCTGGAACCTTGACACATCCAATCGGAAGCCGCTGCCGGCATCGATCCAACCTCCAAAGCGCATTTGCTTTGAGATTGATGAGATCACCGCTGAGGTCATATTGCTAACCAACCGGTGTTATCCAGATAATTTCGGTAATATTGATGCATTTAATTGGGCGGTTTCCAGAGAAGATGCGCTGGTTGCGCTAGCGCACTTTATAGAATTCTATTTGCCGTTGTTCGGAGACTATCAAGATGCGATGGCCACAGACGAGCCGTTTCTGTTTCACGCCGTCCTATCGCCGTATCTCAATGTCGGCCTCCTCGAACCATGGGAAGTTTGTATCGCTGCTGAAGCCGCGTTCCGAAGCGGTAGCGTGCCGCTCAACGCTGCAGAGGGGTTCATCCGTCAGATACTGGGCTGGCGTGAATATGTTCGAGGCATCTACTGGCTGGAGATGCCAGGATACAAGAGCAGGAATGCCCTATCCGCAACGAGACAGCTTCCCTGGTTTTACTGGTCGGGCGAAACAGATATGCATTGCCTGAAGTGTGCGATCGAGGATACCAAGCGCAGCGCATATGCCCATCATATTCAAAGACTGATGATCACTGGAAATTTCGCGCTTCTGGCAGGGGTAAATCCAGCCGAGATCGAGGAATGGTACCTCGCAGTCTATGCCGATGCATTTGAGTGGGTTGAGCTTCCAAACGTCCACGGAATGGTCATGTTCGCTGATGGCGGGCTACTGAGTTCCAAGCCCTATGCCGCCTCAGGCGCATACATCAATCGGATGTCGAATTATTGTCAAAGATGCGTCTATGATCCCAAAATTAAGACTGGTAGGGATGCCTGCCCTTTCAATTTTCTTTACTGGAACTTTCTGATCCAAAACCGCAGTGCACTTTCACGAAACCCGCGCATGAAAATGCCTTACCGGATTCTCGACCACATGGAGCCGGTTAAAATCGCTGCCGTGCGGCGAGACGCTCGTGATTTTCTAGAACAGATCAATGAAAATAGACCTCGAAAATTTCGCAGTGACCTGTTCGATTCTGCTTAAATAGGCGGTTGTTTGAATTCCATTTATAGATCGCGTTAATTATTTGGCGTATAATTTCGGTTATATTTGATAAAATTTTGTCTGAAGCTCCATAATTATTCCCAATTTTTTATCCAGGTATCAGCTTCTATTCGAAAGCATATCTGAAACTTGGGGTATATCCTTGTCGCCTCGGCCGCAAAGGTTGACGACCATGAGGTGGGAAGCGCTTTTCATCGCCGCAATTTCGCAAGCTCTGGCGATGGCATGCGCCGGCTCAAGAGCTGGAATTATGCCTTCCAGCCGCGAGATCAGCTGGAAAGCCTCCAGCGCCTCCTCGTCGGTGGCCGAGAGATAGGTCACGCGACCGACATCGTGCAGCCAGGAATGCTCCGGGCCGATGCCGGGATAGTCGAGCCCGGCTGAGATCGAATGGGCGTCCTTGATCTGTCCGTCATCGTCCATCAACAGGAAGGTGCGGTTACCATGCAGCACGCCGGGACGCCCGCCAGCTATGGATGCCGCGTGCAGGCCGCTCAGGATGCCGTGGCCGGCCGCCTCGACGCCGTAGATCTCGACGGATGCGTCGTCGAGGAAGGGGTGGAACAGCCCCATCGCGTTCGAGCCGCCGCCGATGCAGGCGATCAGCGAATCGGGAAGGCGTCCTTCGGCCTCCTGCATCTGCTCGCGGGTTTCCTTGCCGATGATCGACTGGAAGTCGCGCACCATCGCCGGATAGGGATGCGGGCCGGCGACCGTGCCGATGCAGTAGAAGGTTGTCGCGACATTGGTCACCCAGTCGCGCAGCGCCTCGTTCATCGCATCCTTCAGCGTCTTGGTGCCGGATTCGACCGGCACGACGGTGGCGCCGAGCATCTGCATACGGAAGACGTTGGGCGCCTGCCGGGCGACGTCGACCGCGCCCATATAGACGATGCATTCCAGGCCGAAGCGGGCACAGAGCGTCGCGGTCGCGACGCCGTGCTGCCCGGCGCCGGTCTCGGCGATGATGCGCGTCTTGCCCATGCGCCGCGCCAGCAGGATTTGGCCGAGCACGTTATTCACCTTGTGCGAGCCGGTATGGTTCAACTCGTCACGCTTCAAGTAAATTCTTGCCCCGCCGAGATGCTCCGTCAGGCGTTCGGCGAAGTAGAGCGGTGAAGGCCGGCCGACATAATGCTTCAGGCCGCTGGTCATCTCGGCGTGATAGGTCGGATCGGCCTTGGCCGCGTTGTAGGCCTCTTCCAATTCAAGGACGAGCGGCATCAGCGTCTCGGCGACGAAGCGCCCTCCAAAACGTCCGAATGAACCCTGATCGTCGGGCATTGATCGTAGCGAGGCGTTGATCCCGCCGAGAGGCCGATTGAGACCAACCCTATCGGTAGCCATGATGGGTTTTATCCTCTGATGCCACGTAGGTATTTTTACCCCTAAAGTACGTTCTGGGGGTCACTTTAGATCTCCTCGGAATCCAAGATTCGGACCATCGAGGACCTGGTCTCCTCGGCGCTTTCCGCCCGCTGCAGAACCGCGGTAAGGCCAATCGTACCTACGCCCAGGGATCGGTTGTTGCTGCGACCCGTCCTGCGAACGCCTGACGAGCCAGGTATGCCGCGATCTTCAGATTGATCGCCCCTCATCAGGGGTCGAGCGTTAGGCCGGATTTCGTATCGGCGCTCAAAAAGTGAACCGACTGCCTTCAGAGCTCGTATTGAATTGCAACTTACGCAGAAGGCCGTTCGCAATAGGATAATCGGAGAAAGTCGCCATCCAAATGCGCCATTCTTCGAAAGAACACTGCTTAAGAATGGATTTAATAGCCCGTCTCCAGAATTCTCCAGATGAGAGAATTGACTATGATAGTATACGATCACGAAATTATTTCCCTGGGCAGCCGAGGCAGCCTGAACGTTGATCGAGCGATCGCTGAGTTTCGCTCCGGCCGCCCGGTGCTATTGCGAGACAACAACCGGCTGGTGCTGACGCTCTCTGCTGAACTTGCCGACGAGGCGCTGGTGCGAGGGCTTAACGTGTTGGCTCGCGGTGCTGGCCACCTCGTGCTGAGCGCGGCGCGCCTGCGACGCCTTGGCGCCAAGGGGCGCGGCGAGAGCGGCGCTTTTGTCCTGCCCGCCATCGATCTGGATCGGATCGAAACGTTGGCCCTGAAGATCGATGCACGGGTAGATGCGCCAATCGCGCCGGCTTCTCCCCATGACGAGGCAGCGCTGGAGCTCGCCCGTCTATCGCTCGTCCTGCCCGCCGTCATTGTCGTGCCAGTCACCGAAGCAGACATCGCCAGCGAGCCGCTGGTCGAGGTCGCGCTCGCCGCGATCAACGGCTATCGCGCCGAACAGGCAGCTTCTCTCAGGATCGCCGGCCGTGCCCCGGTGCCGCTTGAAGGCGCGCCGGAGACTGAGTTCGTTGTCTTCCGAGGCGGCGAGGGCCTGCGTGACCAGGTCGCGATCGTCGTCGGCAGGCCGGACCTGGACTCGGCCGTGCCCGTACGGCTGCATTCGGCTTGTCTCACCGGCGACCTGTTCGGCTCACTCAAATGCGATTGCGGCGACCAATTGCGCGAGACGGTACGATGGATGGCCGAGAATCGCGGGGGCATCTTGCTCTATCTCGACCAGGAAGGCCGTGGAAACGGCATTTCCAACAAGATGCGCGCCTACAGGCTGCAGAGCAGAGGGTGGGATACCTACGATGCCGATGAAGTGCTGGGCTTCGATCTGGATCAGCGCCATTTCGACTTTGCGGCGACCATGCTCAAGCACCTTGGCGTCTCACGTATCGTGGCCCTGACCAACAACCCGCAGAAGATCGGGGCGATCGAGGCCGCGGGCATTGAAGTCGCGGCGAGCCAACGGGTTCTGGGACGCCCGAACGTCCACAATGTCCGCTATCTCGCTTCCAAGCGCGACCGTGCCGGTCATTTCATCGATATGAAAGCTCTAAGCGGGATCTTTCCTGCGTGATCATCTCGTTACAGGATCGGCGGCGATCAAACACTTCGATTTCGCCGCCGGTCCCGTGCCCGCGCTACTTTTGGCCTCGCGAACGATGACCGATCATCATCCACGTCCTCCTACAGCTGCGACAGATTCTGAGCTCGCGTCCTTTCCTAAGGGCGGTATAGCAGTCGTCTTCGGCGGGGGCGGCGGAATCGGAGGGGCATTGCTTGATGCGATCAGATCAGCAGAACGTTTCGAGCGTGTGATTGCATTCAGTCGCAGCAGTTCGCCATCGATAGACCTTCTCGACGAAGCCACTATCGATCGGGCCGCGGCGTTTGCCGCCGATCAGGGAGAACTTCGTCTCGTGATAGATGCGACCGGGTTTCTGCACGATGATCGTCAGCGACCGGAGAAGAGCTGGCGGGAAATCAATGCGGCCTACCTCGCGCGTTCCTTTGCACTCAATTCGATCGGACCAGCGCTCATCATGAAGCACATACTTCCGCGGCTACCGCGGTCTGAAAAAGCCGTCTTCGCGACGCTGTCCGCGAGAGTGGGAAGCATTGGGGATAACAGAATGGGCGGCTGGTACTCCTATCGAGCTTCGAAGGCCGCGCTCAATCAACTCGTTCGGACTTCTGCTATTGAATTGGCACGTCGATCTCCTGAAGCACTGTGCATTGCGTTGCATCCCGGTACCGTCGCCACGAAACTATCCGAACCATTCGTTGCCTATGGGCTGGAGGTTCACCCTCCCGCTGCGGCCGCGCGACATCTTCTCTCGGTGGTCGAGCAACTAGAAGCAGACGCCACGGGCGGCTTTTACGACTGGCGTGGCCAACCCGTAGCTTGGTGAAGCACAAATATCCAGGATGCTTTAATTACATCATCCGGGTTCGGCAGAAGCTGCAAAAATATCGATTTTGAGAATTGGCTGCGTAACAACTGCATTACGCGATATCGGATAATACCATGGGTGATCGACCTATCGCCATAGTTGACGGCAGGCGCATTTATGACAACGCTCCGACAACGGTTTTCATACTGGCATGTAATGCCGCAGGTCAGATCCTGCTTATTCGGCGCGCGACGGAACCTGGCTATGGATTGCTTGGACTGCCCGGAGGATATCAGATGCGAGGCGAAACCTGGCAAGAAGCTGGTTCGCGAGAATTATTTGAAGAAACGGGATGCGTTATTGATCCATCTCAATTAGAATTGATTTCCATAAAGACTGATATTTATCAAAATAATCTAATAATTGCCCGCTCCAAATCAGCTTTATATCCGACATTGTCGGACGATCTGGAATCTTTAGAAGTAATATTTACTTGTGATATCGGCTCGCGAAATCAATGGGCCCATCAAGATCTATTTGATGCAGCATACGTATTTACCTGCAAAATGAAGTGTCATTCTCCATCGAATTGCACAACAGAGACGCGCGATCGCTGAGACGTGGCTCGGTCTCAAGGTCAAGGCTGAAGTGAGGTGATCTCGCCTCGCATGTCGAGATCGGCCGCGGCTCTATTGTCCGGTGCCTCGTCACGCTGTCTCCAGAGAGTGCGCCGGCTGGACCAGCCGGCGCACCAGTGGATTGGGAAACCGTCGCGCCATAGTGACTGCGTAGAATGTCTCGGCGATGCCGGGCAGAGGGTCACCTTCGACCAGCACGCCGCCCACAATCTCGTCTTTCACCACGATCGGCGGGAGGACCGCCAACCCGACATCCTCGCGCGCGAGCAGGCGCATCATCGCCATGTCCTCGACTTCAGCGACGATCTGTGGCCGGACGCCCAGACTGTCCACGAGGGCGTCGAACCCTGTGCGCACGCTGTTGTCCAAGGTGGGCAGGATTACGGGATGTGCCCTCAGCCGATCAGCCAAACTCGCGCTGCCGCGCAAACGATCGGGGGTGCCCACCAGGCTGACCGCATGAGCGGCGAGACGATGCGCCACCAGGGGGGTGACTGCGTCGCTTGCGGGTGCCTGATTGATCAGCACCACGTCAAGGTTGAGTGCTTCGAGCGCGCGCAGCAGTTCGGCGACGCTGCCTGAGCGAAGGATCAGGTCGATATCGGTGCGCCCGAGGACGGGCCGCAAAAACTCCATCTGGAAGTTGCGCGACAGGGTCGCGAGCGAACCGACCCGCAGCGCCTGCCGCGCCGTGCCCGCCTCGCGCAGTGTGCCAAGAAGTTCTTCGCCGGTTGCGAAGATGGCGTCGGCGTGGTCGAGGACTATTCGTCCGGCCTCGGTCAGATGCAGCTGACGCCCCCGCCGTTCGAACATCGGATGGCCGAGGCGCTGCTCAAGTTTACGGATCTGCACTGACAGGGCCGACTGGGTGAGATTCAACCGCTCCGCTGTGCGCGTCAAGTTGCCGTCATGCGCGACCGCCCAGAAGTAGCGCAGGTGATTGTAATTCAGATTCCCCATATCGTTCGATAATAGCGAACGAGTCTGCATATACAATGAATTTTTCTACGACCCATGCCGTTGGTATCGGAAGGCATCCTGACCGCTATCGTTCATGGGGGATGCCTTGTCCTATTATCTGATCCCGCTTGCAGCACCTTTACCGCTGCTGTTCAGCGCCATCTTGGCTTTCGCCCGACCAGGAAAGCGGCCACCCTTCGTCCCCGCCGTCGCGGAAGCCTCCGCATTTGGTGCCTTGCTAATTGCTATCAGTGCTCTCGTCCTACTGATCCTATGCGGCCCTGGAGATAGCGGGCTGCTCGGATTTGCCGGCGCCGGCCTCTCGGTCCGGCTCGATGCGGTCAGCGCGACCATGCTCCTGCTGGTCGCCTTCGTCGGCTGGATCGTTGTGCGGTATGCTCGCACCTACCTCGACGGTGAGATACGGCAAGGGGCATTTACGGGCTTGCTCTGTGTTGCGCTCGCTGCCGTACTGCTGCTGGTCCAAGCCGGCAATCTGGTTCAGTTGGTGGCAGCCTGGATCACGACCAGCGTCGCCCTGCATCATCTCCTGCTCTTCTACCCCGACCGCGTGGCGGCCCAGCGTGCGGCGCGCAAGAAGGGGATATTCTCGACGATCGGTGCTCTTGCACTGCTTTTCGCGATCACCCTCATTTGGATGAGGTTCGGTACGAGTGATATCGCAACCATCAACCGCCTCGCTCGCACCGCCGACTCTTCCTGGCATATCCTCTTTGCGGCAGGTCTGCTCGCGCTCGCCGCCCTCCTGAAGTCAGCGCAGTTCCCGACGCATGGCTGGCTCACCGAAGTGATGGAGGCGCCGACGCCGGTTTCAGCGCTGCTGCATGCCGGGGTGATCAATGGCGGGGGCTTTCTGCTGATCCGCTTCGCCGACTTAATGCTATCGGCGCCGGGCGTGCTCGCAGTCCTGGCCATGCTGGGGGGCTTCACGGCGCTGTTCGGCGCGCTCGTCATGCTGACACAGCCGGCAGTCAAGACTTCGCTGGCCTGGTCTACCGTCGCCCAGATGGGCTTCATGATGCTGCAATGCGGACTCGCGTTGTTCCCGATAGCGCTGCTCCATATCGTCGCCCACTCCCTCTACAAGGCCCACGCGTTCCTGGCGTCAGGCGGCGCCGTCGAGCAGGTTGCCGCCATTTGTCGGCCAGGGTCGGTTGCGGTCCCCGATGGTTCAGCCGTCCGCCGCGCCTTCCTGATCGCGCTCGCGATCTATGGTGCCATCGGCGCGGGGTTCGGCTTCGCGTTCGGGTTCGAGCACAAGTCGCCGCAGGCGTTTGCGCTCGGCGCCATCCTCATCTTCGGCGTCGCATATCTGCTTGCGCAGGGCCTCGCCGACTCGGCGCCGCGTGAACTGACCCGCAAGACTTCACTCTACGCCTGTGCTGCTGCGGTCGGCTACTTCGCCCTTCAAACCGCATCCGAATGGTTGACAGATGGTGTGCTGCCGGCGCCGCCGGCCCCGGGGCGCCTCGAATGGACGCTGATGGTGCTCGCGGTGCTTAGCTTCGGGCTGGTAGCGGCGGCGCAGGCGCTATTCCCACTTTGGGCCTCGCATCCCGCCGCCGCTGGTCTGCGCGTCCATCTCTCCAACGGCCTTTATGTCAACGCAACGTTGGATCGGCTGCTCGGCGGCTGGTCCGTCCGCAAGGCGTCGTGAGCACGTGTAACAGGAACCAGACCGATGCTGATGACCCCGACTTATGCAACCGACCTTTCCGCAGAGGCGATACTTGCGGCAGCCGACCGCGCTGCGCGTGCTATTCCCCCGCTTTGGCCGCTCGCTTCGAGCGTTGCGGTCAATCCGTTCATTGGACAGACGGGCGAGCCGCTAACGGCGGCAGCGGCACGGCTGCGGCGTATGGCCGGCGTCGCGATCACCATGCCGCGGGCCTGGTATGCGGAGCAACTGCAAAATGGCACGATCAACGGCGCAGATCTTGAGGCGGCCTACGCAGCGGCCTCCGCCACGCTAAAGCCGAAGACTTTTGCCGAATTCATCGATGCGGCTCGCAAGCCAGCAAAGCCATCCCATGCAATTCCGACGATTGCGGAGCTCGCACGCGATGCCTCGCTGCTCGATTGGCCAAGCATCGTGAACGACCGCATCAGCCACTGGGCGGCGGGCTATTTCGATCAGGGCCAGGCGCTATGGGGCCTGCCGTCACGCCGGGCGTATGCGGCCTGGCGGGCTGTCGCCACTCACGATCTCACCCCGGAGATCGCCGGCCTTGCTGGCTTTGCCCAGACCGTGGCCGATATGCCCGAGACCGCCGAGGCCGCACTCGCCGAGAGCGTCGCCCGCCTTTGCCTACCCGAGGCTGCGCTGGAGAGCTATTTCCACCGGCTGCTGACGAGCCTCGGCGGCTGGGCGCAGGTCGCACGCTACCGGCTCTGGCAGGCGGAGCTTGCAGGCGCGACCGACCCGAGCGTCACTGACCTGCTCGCGATCCGGCTCGCCTGGGAGGCCGCGCTGCTGCGTCATGAGCCAACTATTCAGTCCCAATGGCAAGGCGTCGTTGCCGCCCATGTCAAGCCGGTCATCGCCACACTGGATGATGGCATCGATGCAATCCTGCAGGAGGCGGTCGAGCGCGGCGCTCAAAGGCGGCTCCAGGCGCTCTTCGCCAGCAATTCACCGATAGCGGAGGCGATCGACCGGCCCGTTTTGCAAATGGCCTTCTGCATCGACGTGCGCTCGGAGGTGTTCAGGCGAGCCCTGGAAAGCCTCGATCCAGGTATCCGGACGATCGGATTCGCAGGCTTCTTCGGGCTTGGTCTCGGTCATCGCCGCTTCGCCTCGGATCTGGTCGAGGCGCGTCTGCCGGTGCTGCTGACACCCGGTGTGTTCACCTGTTCGGGTGAGCCGACACCTGAGGTCGAAAGGACCGATCTGGCCGCCCGGATCGCGGCGCGCGCCAGTCGCGCCTGGGGTCGGTTCAAGCTGGCCGCGATCTCATCCTTCGCCTTCGTCGAGGCGACCGGTCCGGTTTATGTCGGCAAGCTTCTGCGCGACGGCCTCGGTCTGGTGCGTCAGCACGCCCCGAACGACCCCGCACCGCGCCCTACCGAGGTGCTCGACCTCGAGACGCGACTGTCCATGGCTGCGAGCGTGCTGAAAGCGATGTCGCTGACCGGCGGCTTCGCACGGCTCGTTCTACTCGCCGGGCATGGTGCCAATGTTGTGAATAACCCGCATGCAAGCGCGCTCCATTGTGGCGCTTGCGGCGGCTATTCGGGCGAAGTCAATGCGCGGCTGCTTGCCACCCTCCTCAACGATCGCGAGGTGCGCGCCGGCCTTGCTACACGCGGCATCGCCATTCCCCGAGACACGCTGTTCCTGGGCGCGCTGCACGATACCACGACCGATGCGGTCAAGCTCTACGATGCCGATCATCCTTCGGCATCTCATGCAGCGGATCTCGACCAGGTACGGCGGTGGCTGGCGTCCGCAGGCGCGCTTGCGCGTGGCGAGCGGGCGCTTCGCCTGCCGCGTGCTGACGACGCGGCGGACATCTCGCACCGAGCCCGGGACTGGGCCGAGCTGCGGCCCGAATGGGCGCTGGCCGGCTGTCAGGCCTTCATCGCCGCCCCCCGCGCCCGCAGCACAGGGCGCGATCTCGGGGGACGCGCCTTCCTGCACGACTACGACTGGCAGAGAGACGCGGGCTTCGGTGTGCTCGAACTGATCCTGACCGCGCCGGTCGTCGTCGCCAGCTGGATCAGCCTGCAGTATTACGGCTCGACGGTCGCACCGGACCTCTTCGGCGCGGGGAACAAGCTCCTACACAACGTCACCGGCGGCATCGGCGTCGTCGAGGGCAATGGCGGGCTGCTGCGCGCCGGCTTGCCCTGGCAGTCGATCCACGACGGCGAGCAACTGGTGCACGAGCCGCTGCGCTTGTCCGTCCTGATCGAAGCTCCGCGCGAGGCGATTGGCGCAATCGTAGAACGTCATCCAGAAGTCCGCGCACTGTTCGACAATCGCTGGCTCCACCTCTTCGCGCTCGACGACCAGGGCCGCATGGCTTGGCGCTACGCCGGCGATTTGTGCTGGGAGAGAGTCACGCCGAATATCGAAACGACCGACAAAAAGCTACAAGCGCTGGTGTAACGGACCTCCTTCCGCGTCTGGCCGCTACCAAAGCTCATTCCAGCTGCATCCTGCGCAACAGCATAGCTCAGCAGAGACAGGAGGGATATTTTGAGCGGCAACTCCCCTGGATTCTCAACTACTACTGAGCGGCGTTCCGGCCCCTATGCCGGAGGCCGAGCCGTGCTGGCCACCATGCATGGCAAGGAGTCTGCGATCGCGCCCGTCCTGCTTAAGCGCCTCGGACTCGCAGTGAGTACTGCGCCTGATCTGGATACCGATGCGCTCGGCACCTTCACCGGAGAAATACCCCGCGCTGGTGCCATGCGCGACGCCGCGGTTGCCAAGGCTAGGCTCGGCATGGCGGCGACAGGCCTGGCGATCGGGATTGCCAGCGAAGGAAGCTATGGACGCCATCCGCACGTTCCGTTGATTGCAGGCGGAATCGAAATCATGGTTCTGGTCGATGACACGCGCGGGATCGTGGTTTCGGAGGTGCTGGTCGAGGACACTCCTATCTATGACCATGCGTTCGCCGCTACGATGGATGAACTCGGTCCCTATTTTGACCGAACCGGTTTCCCTGACCAGGCCCTTATAGTCAAACCGTTCGACACCCGCATTGAAGCAGGGGCGATTTACAAAGGCCTGCGCTGCAAGGATGATCTGGCGCAAGCGATCACGCGATGCGCAGCCCATTCGTCGGAGGGGCGAGCACTCGTTCAGACCGATATGCGCGCGCATATGAATCCGACCAGGATGGCGACGCTCTCCCGGCTGGCAACTGCATTTGCCGAGCGCTTGGCAGCGTCATGCCCAGCCTGCGGTATGCCCGGCTATGGTCAGGTCGATGTCGAAACCGGCTTGCCCTGTGAAGTCTGCGGCGCGCCGAGCATCATGGTTCGGAACCAACTGTTCGGCTGCGTGGCGTGCTCCCATCACGAGATGCGACCGCGCCCGGACGGCATGACACACGCCGATCGACGCCTCTGCCCAGAATGCAACCCCTGATCCGCCAACTGAGGAAGGACCGTCCCGACTCCTGCGCGACGGTAACATCACGTTTGATTGCGACTTCGGAACGATCCTGTAACCTTGAAGGAGAGCGAGTTGGTCCAATGCTGATTG
The DNA here is from genome assembly GCF_002220095.1 of Bosea sp. AS-1. GTDB lineage: Bacteria > Pseudomonadota > Alphaproteobacteria > Rhizobiales > Beijerinckiaceae > Allobosea. The sequence continues at coordinate 32,402 of NZ_CP022372.1, read as the reverse complement.
AAATCCCTCGCACGGCTTCCAATCCTCAAATCCCGCAGATCACGGCTGCGGAGTCTTCCGCAGCGGCTCGGGCGGTCATCGAGCTGTTCGCAAAATGGAACCTTGGCGATGCAAAGGCCCGAGAAATTCTCGGCGGTATCTCGCCAAGAACTCATGCCCGCTGGAAATCAGGACACCATCCCCGGATCACGAGGGATCTCGCGACGCGCCTATCCCTCCTGATGGGGATCCACAAGGCACTGCGCATTCTATTCAGCGACGCTCAACACGCCTACGACTGGGTGAGCAAACCGAACGAAAATTTCAACGGCCGCTCGCCTGCCGAGCTGATGGCGGAGGGTAGCATTTTCGCGCTCGCCAGGATGCGATCATATCTCGACGCAGAGCGCGGAGCGTGGTGAGGGGCGTGAGGGAACGTCGGTAACGGGTAACGCGGCCCTGCGGGTGTCGGATTTGACGCGTGAGGACCTGCGGCGGGTTCTGAAATCTTTCTTGGCGACGGGCGTGCCGGGATACGCCGCGCCGTTTCAGCACCAAGGATCGGGGACGATCAATGCCCTTGTGCTGGCGATGCTGGGCTTGATCGCCCAGCGGAGGAATGGGCGCGTGATCTTCGCCATGGAGGAGCCGGAGCAGTCGCTTCCGCCTCATGTCCAGAAAAGAGTCGTCGACAAGGTGCAAGAGCTTGCCGCACAGGCGCTGTTTACCTCTGATTGGCTGACAAAGCGTATGACGCCGACCGCATCCGCAAACTGATCCAAGAACGGGGTGCCACGCCCAACATCCCTCCGAAGAGCAACCGGCGCTGGAAGCCCCGCTTCAGTAAGCGGCTCTACCGCGAGCGCAATCTGATTGAGCGCTTCTTCTCCAAGCTGAAGCACTTTCGTCGCGTTGCCACGCACTATGACAAGCTCGCCGCCAACTTCCTGGCTATGGTCCAACTCGCCTCAATGCGTCTGTGGCCCCGCAGTTACGAGTCTACGACCTAGTCGGTGCACTCACATTCGCCGGCAACTGAGGCTCGCACGGACATTAGGGCGCGCAACATCCGAGCAATTATAGCGAGCATATAGCGCGTCAATATTCCGCTGGAAGTAAGATTTCCTGGCCATTGTGCCTGTCGGCGTCGCAGATTTCTGATTGGAATTCCGCGAAAGGAACTCTGGGGCTGGGGTGATAGTCCTCAGAGGTTGATCTGACGTCGTTTACGTCAGAGTGATTTCTTGATGCGCCTTCGGAGCCGTGGCCGAGGCCTGCAAGCCGGAACCTATCAGGTGGCGCCGGGAGCCAATTTGAGCATCCGGACGCAAAAGCCGAAAGATAGACGGCGATCAATATGTAGAGACCGCGACTGGGATGAGTCGACCAATGCAACGGCCGGATAGCCACCGTAAAAGCAATTGCGTAGGCGCGCATGAAGAACCCGCTTAGGTTAGTGGCGCGCTACTCTCAGGCAGGCATTGCGGTAGGATTACGGGTCGATGCGGGTACATGTTCCGCACATCGCACCAGCAAGAGGTCCAGCACGCACCCTCTCGTGCCCTTGGAAGGCGCGGTGGCAGCGTGTTGGCGGCTCACTTTCTCCTGTGCCGGACGGCGGGGCGATTTGGCGTGAGGCTCGGCTTTGTCCACGAAACCGGGGACCGTCCAGATAGCGTCGACCTGGTCGAGGCGCGGCAAGCGTGGGGATCGCCGGCCTTAACGAACGTCGAGAACGGTTGTTGATGACGTAGCCAGTGTTCAAAGGACTGATGTTGGCCTGCTGCCGGTTTCGTGGACAGTCGGTTAAGCTAATCCCACCTTCTTTTCGAACTCGACCGGGCTGATGTAGCCGATGGTCGAGTGTCTGCGAACGGCGTTATAGAACCGCTCGATGTAATCGAACACGTCGGCACGAGCATCGTCGCGTGTTCGGTAGACCCTGCCTCTGATCCGCTCGGTTTTGAGCGAGGAGAAGAAGCTCTCCATCGCGGCATTGTCCCAGACATTGCCCGAGCGGCTCATCGAGCAGGTGACGCCGTTGTCGGCCATGAGCTTCTGGAACTGCTCGCTGGCATACTGGCTGCCCTGGTCCGAATGGTGCAGCAGGGCATCCGGCTTTCCCCGGCGCCAGATCGCCATCATCAGCGCATCGGTCACGAGTTGAGCGGTCATCTCGGCCTTCATCGACCAGCCCACCACCCGGCGGGAGAAGAGGTCGATGACGGCCGCAACGTACAGCCAACCCTCCGCGGTCCATATGTAGGTGAAGTCCGCGATCCAGCGCTGGTTGGGCCGTTCGGCGTGGAACTCCCGGCCGAGCGTATTCGGGGCGATGGCCGATCGTTGGCCATCATCCTTGGGCAGGCTGCGCCGACGCGGCCTGGCGCGCAAAGCTTGTGCGCGCATCAGCCGTTCGATGCGATGCAGGCCGCAATCGATGCCTTCCGCCAGCACGTCCCGCCAGACGCGCCTGGCACCATAGGTGCGATCCGAACCAAGGAAGCTTGCCCGGACCCTGGCGCCAATCTCCGCGTCGTCGCGCGCACGCCGGCTCGGCGATCGGTTGAGCCAGGCATGAAAGCCCGAGCGCGACACATCCAGCGCTTCGCAAAGCCACGCCACCGGCCAGATCCCCCGGTGCTTCGCAATGAACGTGAACCTCATGTCACGTCCTTCGCGAAGTAGGCTGCGGCCTTTTTTAGAATATCGCGCTCCGCCTTGAGCTTGGCCACCTCCCGCCGCAGCCTCTCGATCTCAAGCTGCTCCGGCTTCATCTGACCGTGGCCGGGAAAGGCCTGCGCAGGATCGGCAGAAAAGAGCTTCACCCATTTGCGCAGCTGGTTCTCATGGACATCCAGGTCCCGAGACGCCTGCGCCACACTCACTCCGCGATCCTTGATCAGGCGGACCGCCTCGATCTTGAACTCACGCCCAAACTGTCTTCGCCGCATACGCCACCTCCGGTTTCATGAAACACCTAATCTCGGTGTCCACGAAACCGGCAGCAGGCCATGCCTCAGTTCTCAGTCCAGGAAGCGAAAATCCAACTGTCCCAACTGATCGCGAAAGCGCTGGCTGGAGAGGACGTGGTCATCACTCTCCGAAAAACGCCCGTGGTGCGTCTGGAGCCTATCGCGGCACAGGGCAAGCGACGCTTTGGCTCGCTCAAGGGGAAGATCGCCATCGCCGAGCGCTTCCAAGACCCGCTGCCGGAGAGTGAGCGCGGCAGTTGGGACCTCGCATCAAATTTGCCGCGATCGAACCAAGGATGACTACACCGAGCCTTTCACAGCGCCTTCTTGACGCGCTTCTGTTCGCGCATCAGCGCTCGTAGTTCGCGCACTCTCTGTTTGCTGGCGTCGGCGAGTTCAGCCTGGCTGCGTTCACCTTCCTGCGTGAGCGCAACCGAAGCCGACCCTCTCAAGTTCGGTTTCGTCTCTTCCGGCGATTTTGGCGACCGATCAGCCAATTCTAATTCCACCAATCAGCTTGCTTCGAGCCGGCACTACCGGGGTTATATGTCAGTCACAGCACGTCGCCGATCGTGCTGACAGTGAGATCTGCGCGTTATGTCGGCGCTACCGCGTCGATTGTTTGGTTGACGCTGCCGGTATTGCCGGCAGCACTACTCTCGCGAGCCCCATGCCACAAGTCGGCGCTCGGGCATCGAAGTGCCGGACGAGGCGATACCCAGACCAGCCAAAGCTTGTCGCGCATTCGCCCGCCCGCACGCTCGCCTCAAACGCAGCATCGAGTCGAAGTTCTACGTCATTTGAGTCTGACTACCCGGCCAGAGAGTCAGGCTTTAGGGTGCCCCTACATACAGTTTGACCGTCGATCAGATATCGACGGTCGCGTTGAGCGCGTTGGTCTGGATGAATTCGCGCCGGGGTTCGACGACATCGCCCATCAGCTTGACGAAGAGATCGTCCGCTTCGCCGTTCTGGTCGACCTTGACGCGCAGAAGCGAGCGCACGTCACGGTCGAGCGTCGTCTCCCAGAGCTGCTCCGGGTTCATCTCGCCCAGGCCTTTGTAGCGCTGCAGCGCGACACCCTTCTTGCCGATGGTCGAGACCGCGTCGAACAGGTCGCTCGGACCGTTGATAGCGAAGGAATCCCCCTTGCGGGCGAGTGTCCCCGGGCTGGCATAGGCCTCCTGCAGCGAGGCGGCTGCCGCATGCAGCTTGCGGGCTTCCGCGCTGGCGAGCAGCCCGGCGTCGATCGTCGCCGCCTGCTTCACGCCGCGGATCATCCGCGAGAAGACGAAACCGCCCTCGTTGACCTTGCCCTCCCAGCCGCGTTCCAGCTCGTCGGATATGGCGTCGAGCCGCTGCGCGATCTTCGCTGCGGCTGCGTTCGCCGCTTCCGTGTCGTCCTCGCTCAGCGGGTGCAGCGCACCGGCGATCGCCATCTGCTCGACGATGCGGCGATCGTAGCGCGAGTGCAGCTGCGCCAGCGCGTTGCGAACGTTGCGCGCTTCCTCGATCAGCGCCCTGAGATCGGCGCCGGCGCGCTCCACGCCCTCGGCGGTCTTGAAGGTCGCGCCCTCGATGGTGGAGTCGATCAGGTACTCCTCCAGCGCCCGCTCGTCCTTGAGATAGACATGGCTCTTGCCGCGGCTCGCCTTGTAGAGCGGCGGCTGCGCGATGAAGAGGTGGCCGGCATCGATCAGCTCCGGCATCTGCCGGAAGAAGAAGGTCAGCAGCAGGGTGCGGATATGGGCGCCGTCGACGTCGGCGTCGGTCATGATGATGATCTTGTGGTAGCGCAGCTTCTCCAGGTTGAAGCCGCCCTGCTCGGCATCGGCGCGGCCGATGCCGGCGCCCAGCGCCGTGATCAGCGTGCCGACCTGCTCGGATGAGAGCATCTTGTCGAAGCGCGCCCGCTCGACGTTGAGAATCTTGCCCCTGAGGGGCAGGACGGCCTGGTACTCGCGCGCGCGGCCCTGCTTGGCGGAGCCGCCGGCCGAGTCTCCCTCGACGATGAAGAGCTCGGACTTGGCCGGGTCTCTCTCTTGGCAATCAGCCAATTTGCCTGGGAGTGACGCGATATCGAGCGCGCCCTTGCGGCGGGTGAGGTCGCGCGCCTTGCGGGCGGCCTCGCGGGCGGCGGCAGCCTCGACGACCTTGCCGACGATGGTCTTGGCCTCGTTCGGATGTTCCTCCAGCCACTCCGAGAGCGCCTGGTTGACGATGTTCTCGACGACCGGCCGAACCTCCGAGGAGACCAGCTTGTCCTTGGTCTGCGAGGAGAATTTCGGGTCCGGCACCTTGACCGAGACAATCGCGGTCAACCCCTCGCGGCAGTCGTCGCCGGTGAGCGAGACCTTCTCCTTCTTGGAGATGCCGGAGGTCTCGGCATAGCCGGTGACCTGGCGCGTCAGCGCGGCGCGGAAGCCGGCGAGATGGGTGCCGCCGTCGCGCTGCGGGATGTTGTTGGTGAAGCAGAGCACGTTCTCGTGGTAGCTGTCGTTCCACCACAGCGCGACATCGACGGTGATGCCGTCCTTCTCCGCGGTCAGCGTGATCGGCTTGTCGACCACGGCGGTCTTGGCGCGGTCGAGATAACGCACGAAGGCTTCGACGCCACCCTCATACATCAGCTCCTCGCGCACGACCTCGGCATGGCGCGCATCGGTCAGGACGATACGGACGCCCGAGTTCAGGAAGGCGAGCTCGCGCAGGCGATGCTCCAGCGTCTTGTAGTCGAACTCCACCATGGTGAAGGTTTGCGGCGACGGCAGGAAGGTCACCTCCGTGCCGCGCTTGTCGCCCTGCGGACCGACGACGGCAAGCGGAGCCACCGCCTCGCCATGGCGGAACTCCATGAAATGCTCGTTGCCGCTGCGCCAGATGCGCAGCTTCAGCGAGGTGGAAAGCGCGTTCACGACCGAGACGCCGACGCCGTGCAGGCCGCCGGAGACCTTGTAGGAGTTCTGGTCGAACTTACCGCCGGCATGGAGCTGGGTCATGATGACCTCGGCCGCCGAGACGCCTTCCTCGCTGTGGATATCGGTCGGAATGCCACGGCCATTGTCGGTCACCGTGACCGAGCCCTCGGCATTCAGCGTCACCGTGACGAGGTCGGCATGGCCGGCAAGCGCCTCGTCGATGGCGTTGTCGACCACCTCGTAGACCATGTGATGCAGGCCGGAGCCGTCATCGGTATCGCCGATATACATGCCGGGCCGCTTGCGAACTGCATCCAAGCCCTTGAGAACCTTGATGGAATCGGCGCCGTAATCGTCGGGCTGGGCGCTGAACGCGGCATCGGTCATGAAAACGTCCTTGAACGGGCGAGCGAGCGCCCACGATGATCCTGATTCGTAACGACAATATAGGGTGAGACCATGGCTTTTTCACGCGCCTACGCGTGTGTGCGCGTGATGACGGCTTTCACCCCCGGAAGCCCGCGATCGCCTCGATGAAGGTCTCGCCATATTGGGCGAGCTTGCGCTCGCCGACGCCCTCGATGGCGCGCATCTCCTCAAGTCCGAGCGGCCGCTCGCGCGCCATGGCGATCAGGGTGCGGTCGGTGAAGATGATATAGGCCGCCACGCCCTCGGCGCGGGCAAGCTCCAGCCTGAGCTTGCGCAGATGCTCGAACAGCGCCGCCGTGCCCTCGTCGAGTCCGTCGGCACGCGCGGCGTCGCGCTCCGGGCGGCGCGCACGGCGCTCGGCGAAGGGATCGGCCCGGAGCGCGATGTTTTCGCGCCCGAACAGGATGTCCTCGCCTTTTGGCGTCATCCTGAAGCCGCCGAACTCGCTGCTCGCTTCGGCCAGTGCCCCGGCGGCGAAGAGTTTTCGCGCAAGGCCCATCCACGCCGCTTTCGGCTTGTCGGAGCCGACGCCGAAGGTCTTGAGCCCGTCATGGTTCTGGCGGCGGATTGCCTCGGTCGTCGTGCCTGTCAGGATATCGGCAAGGTGGCCGGCGCCGAAGCGCTCGCCCGAGCGGATCACGGCCGAGAGCAGCTTGCGTGCCTCCAGCGTCGCGTCATGGAGCGTGGGCGCCTCCGCGCCGCAGAGATCGCAGCGGAACGGCACCTGTCCATGCCGGCAGGGCGGCGTCTCCTCGCCGAAATAGGCGAGCAGCGCGCTACGCCGGCACAGCGCGTTCTCGCACAGGTCGATCATCGCGTTGAGGCGCTTGTGCTCGATGCGCTTGCGCTCGTCGTCGACCAGCTTCTCGTCGATCTGGCGGCGCCTGAGCGCCATGTCGTCGATGCCGTAGAGGGTCAGCGTGTCGGCCGGCAAACCATCGCGTCCGGCGCGGCCGATCTCCTGGTAATAACTCTCGACCGAGCCCGGCATGTCGGCATGGACGACGAAGCGCACATCCGGCTTGTTGATGCCCATGCCGAAGGCGATGGTAGCGCAGACCACGACCTCGTCCTCCTGCAGGAAGATGTCCTGGTTGCGGTTGCGCTCCGCCTGTTCGAGCCCGGCATGGTAGGGCAGGGCGTTCCAGCCTTTTTCACGAAGTCCGGCGGCAAGGCGCTCGGTCTTGCTGCGCGAGGAGCAGTAGACGATGCCGGAGCCGCCGCGATGCCGGCGCAGGAAGTCGTCGATCTGCCGGCGCGGCTGCTCCTTCGGCGCGAAGGCGAGCTTCAGGTTAGGCCGGTCGAAGGAATGCACCACCATCTGGGGCGGCTCGGGGAAGAGCTGCTGCGCGATGTCGGCCTGCGTCTGCCGGTCGGCGGTGGCGGTCAGTGCGGTGACGGGCACGCCGCCCAGCGCTTCGCGGGTCTTGGCGAGCAGGCGATATTCCGGGCGGAAATCATGGCCCCATTGCGAGACGCAATGCGCCTCGTCGATGGCGAGCCGGTTCACGCCGATCCGCTTCAGCCGCGAGACCAGGCTTTCGCCGGCCAGCCGCTCCGGCGAGACGAATAGCAGTCGCAGATCGCCGGAATTGAGCTTGTCCCAGGCTTGTGCCGCCTCCTCCTCGCTGTTCATCGAGTTGAGCGAGGCGGCCGGCACGCCGGCGCGGACGAGCTGGCCGACCTGATCGCGCATCAGCGCGATCAGTGGCGAGACGACCAGCGTCAGCCCGCCTGCCACCAGCGCCGGAAGCTGGTAGCACATCGACTTGCCGGAGCCGGTCGGCATCACCGCGAAGACGTCGCGCCCGTCGAGGGCGGCCGCGATCACCTCCCACTGGCCGGGGCGGAAATCGTCGTAGCCCCACACGGATTTCAGGATCGCGCGGGCTTCTGATTCGCGGGAGGGCGACATGGATGTGGGTGTGCCGCAGCCGGACCCGCTTGGCCAGCCTTCAACACGCGATAGTCGCCCCAAACCGGGGGAAGACGGCCCTCAGGCCGCCGCGTCGCCCTGCTTGGCGGGGTGCGCGGCCTGGAAGGCCGGGTGCTCTTCGGCCAGCTTTTCGACGCGCAGGATCCGTGGATAGGCTTCGAGCGGAACGCCGAAACGCCGCGCCGCATAGAGCTGCGGCACGAGATAGGCATCGGCGAGACCGGGCGTCGGCCCGAAGCAATAACCGTCCCCGCCGATCATCGTCTCGATCGCGGCGAAGCCCTGTCCGATCCAGGTCGCGATCCAGCCGCTGACCTCCTCCTCCGAGCGGCCGAGTGGTCCGCGCAGATAGTTCAGCGGCCCGACATTGTGCAATGGATGCACGTCGCAGCCGATGATCGCTGCAACCGCGCGGACTTTTGCCCGCGCCACCGGATCGACGGGCAGGAGCGGCGGATTCGGAAAGACCTCTTCCAGATACTCGATGATGGCCGGCGATTGCGTGAGCACCGTCCCGTCGTCGAGCACCAGCGTCGGCACGCGGCCCTGCGGGTTGAGCGCGCGATAGGCCTCGGTTTTCTGCTCGCCGCGGACGAGATGCACGAAGGCCTGCTCCGCCGCGATGCCCTTCAGGGCGAGCGCGATGCGCAGGCGATAGGAGGAGGTCGAGCGCCAGTAGCCGTAGAGCTTCATCGCTTTCTCCTCACCGGGCGGGCTGGATGATGGCCCGGCATTCGCCGAAGCCGATCGAGGCGAAGCCGTCGCGTCGGGCCTGCGCCCTCAGCACGATCTCGTCGCCATCCTCGAGGAAGCGACGTTCCTCGCCGGAGGGCAGCTGGATGGGGGTGCGGCCGCCTTGCGTGCTCTCCAGCAGGCTGCCGCGGCTGGCCTGGTCGGGGCCGGAGATGGTGCCGGAGCCGAGCAGGTCGCCCGGCATGAGGTTGCAGCCATTGCTGGTGTGATGCGCCAGCATCTGCGCGACGGTCCAGTACATGTGCCGGGCGTTCGAGCGGGCGAGACGATGGGCCGGCAGGTTGTCGCGCCGCATCGCCTCGGTCCGGATTAGGACGTCGAGCTCGAGATCGAAGGCGCCTGTGGCCTGATCCTCCGCATCGGCGAGATAGGGCAGAGGTGCGGGGTCGCCTTCCGGACGCGGGGGCTGCGCGATCCGGAACGGCGCCAGTGCCTCGGGCGTAATGATCCAGGGCGAGATGGTCGAGGCGAAATTCTTCGCCAGGAACGGCCCGAGCGGCTGGTATTCCCAGGCCTGGACGTCGCGCGCCGACCAGTCGTTCAGCAGGCAGAAGCCGGCGATGTGGTCGCCCGCCGCGGAGATCGGAACCGGCTCGCCCTGCTCATTGCCCGGCCCGACCCAGATCCCGAGTTCGAGCTCGTAGTCGAGCCGCCGCGACGGCCCGAAGACCGGTGCTGCGGCATCCGGGGCTTTGGTCTGGCCGTTGGGACGCCGGACCGGCGTGCCGGACGGCCGGATCGACGAGGCCCGGCCGTGATAGCCGATCGGCACGTATTTGTAGTTCGGCAGCAGCGGGTTGTCGGGTCGGAACAGCTTGCCGACCTCGGTCGCATGATGGATGCCGACATAGAAGTCGGTGTAGTCGCCGATGCGCGCCGGCAGATGCAGCGTGCAATCCGCGAGCTTGGACAGCAGCGGAGCGAGCTGGTCGCGCTCCGGCGCACCTTCGCGCAGAAGCTCCGACAGCCGGGCCCGCAATGCCTTGCGTGGACCGGCGCCGAGTGCCAGCAGCCCGTTGAGGCTGCCATCCGCGGCGGCCCTGACGGCGTCTGCGGCCGCGCCGGTGAGAAGCCCGGCTTCGAGCAGGCCGGCAAGGTCGAGCACCTGGTCGCCGATCGCCGTGCCGATCCGGGGCGTCCCGCCCGGAGGCGAGAACACGCCCAGCGGCAGGTTCTGGATCGGGAACACCGGATGGCCGTTGGCCTCGGGCACCCAGGAGCGCAGGCGCGGGGCATGGGTCTCGTCGAGGCCGTTGGCGAGGGCGGCTTGATCGGTCATCTCTGTCGTACTCACTTCAGCAGGTCCGCGCCGCGCGTTTCGCGGGCGCTCAGCATGGCCCAGACGGCGGGCAGCACCATCAGCGTCGCATAGACCCCGACAGCCAGCGGCGCGTGGAAGGAATCGAGAAGCCAGGTGCCGATGATCGGCGCCAGGGCACCGCCCAGCACGGCGGCGACGGAATAGGCGGTCGACATCGCCGTATAGCGGACGCGCGCCGGGAACAGCTCGGTGAAGAAGGCCGACATGCCGCCGACGATGATGCCGTGGAAGGTCAGGGTCAGCATGGTCGCGGTCTTGAGTTGTGCCGCCGATGCGCCTTCGCCCAGCGTGAACAGGTAGAAGCCGGCCGCGACGCCGCCGACGAGCCCGAGCAGGGTGACGGGGCGGCGCCCGATGCGATCGGCCGCCGCACCCGCCAGCAGGATCACCGCGACCTCGACCAGCGAGCCCCAGAACAGGGCGTCCAGCGCCGCCCCGCGCGGCGCCTTGAGATAGACGGTCGCGAGCACGATGAAGAAGGTGGAGAACAGGTAGAACAGGGCGCTCTCGCCGGCCTTGACTAGGAAGACGCGCAGCATGCTGGCGGAGTGGGTCGAAAGCGCTTCGCGCAGCGGCGCATGGGCCACCTCCTGCCGATTTTCCTTCAGCTCGACGAAGGCCGGCGATTCCTCGACGCGGCGGCGCACCCAGAAGCCGAACAGGATGAGGACGGCAGAGGCGAGGAACGGAATGCGCCAGCTCCATTCGACGAAGGCGCTTTGTCCGTAATGGCCGATGACCAGGCCGATCACGGCCGTGGCGAGGACGTTGCCGGCCGGGCCGCCGATCATCGGGAAGCCGGTCCACAGGCCGCGCTGCCGTGCCGGCAGGCTCTCGGCGACGATGACCAGCGCCCCGGTCGACTCGCCGCCGACGGCGAAGCCTTGCAGCAGGCGCAGGATCACGAGGAGCGTCGGCGCCAGTACGCCGGCCTGCGCATAGGTCGGCAGCAGGCCCATGGCGACGGTCGAGATGCCCATCAGCAGCAGGCTGGCGACGAGGCTGCGCTTGCGGCCGATGCGGTCGCCGAGCGCGCCGAAGAACCAGCCGCCGAGAGGGCGGGCGACGAAGCCGACGGCCTGCGCCCCCAGGGCCGCCAAGAGCCCCGCGAACGGGTCTGTCGCCGGGAAGAAGGCGGTGTTGAAGACCAGCGCGGCGCAGACCGCGAAAACCGCGAAATCATACCACTCGACGATGGTGCCGATGCTGCTCGCGATCAGCAGGCGGATACGGGCGGCCTGGCTGCTATGGGCAGGCGAGGTCGAAACGGATTGCACGCTCACGGGGATGTCCTCCTCACCTGGATGTCGGGCTGGCGCGCCCTGGCTTGGAAAAAAGCCGAGAGCCGCGAAGATCGCGGCTCGGGTTTTTTCGTTGTCCGGTTTTCTGTCGGAAGGATGAGGCCGCGGCGGGTGCCGCGGCCCAAGGGCTCACTTCGGCGCCGGTACCTTGGGGTCGAAGTATTTCTTCAGCGCCTTGCCGTAGCCGGCATAGCTCTTCTGGAAGGCCGGGTTTTCGGCCGCGAATTGCGAGACCTTCTGCGGAAAGCGCGTCTCGAACATGAAGGCGAGCGTGCCTTCGAGCTTGTGCGGCTTCAGCTCCGCGTTCGAGGCGCGTTCGAAGGCATCCATGTCGGGCCCGTGCGGCAGCATCATGTTGTGCAGTGAGGCGCCGCCCGGCTGGAAGCCGCCGCCGGTCTTGGCGTCGTAGACGCCGTAGACCAGCCCCATGAACTCGCTCATCACGTTCATGTGGTACCAGGGCGGCCGGAAGGTGTTCTCCGCCACCAGCCAGCGGTCGGAGAAGATGACGAAGTCGATATTGGCCGTGCCGGGCGTCTCGGAAGGCGAGGTCAGGACGGTGAAGATCGACGGATCCGCATGGTCGAAGAGGATCGGCCCGACCGGCGAATATTTGCGCAGATCGTATTTGTAGGGCGCGTAGTTGCCGTGCCAGGCGACGACGTCGAGCGGCGAATGGCCGAGATCGCAGGCCCAGAGCTTGCCGCCCCATTTCACGAACATCTTCGAGGGCGCGTCGCGATCCTCATAGGCCGCGACGGGGGTGAGGAAGTCGCGTGGATTGGCGAGGCAGTTGGCGCCGATCGGCCCGCGTTCCGGTAGGGAGAAGGAGCCGCCGTAGTTCTCGCAGAGATAGCCGCGAGCCGGACCGCCGCGCAGCTCCACCCGGATCTTCACGCCGCGCGGAATGACGGCGATCTCGCCGGGCTCGATGTCGATGATGCCGAACTCGGTCCAGACGCGCAGGCTCCCCTGCTGCGGCACGAACACCATCTCGCCGTCGGAATTGTAGAAATACTCGTCCTTCATCGAGCGCGTGATGAAGTAGAGATGCGCGCCCATGCCGGCCTGCGCGCCGGCATCGCCGCAGGTGGTCATGGTGCGCACGCCCTCGACGAAGCTGAGCGACTCGGCCGGGATCGGGATCGGGTCCCAGCGATAGGGCGCGATCGGCAGGTCGGGCGTCGCCACCGGGGCCGTCTGCCACAGGCCGATATCGACGGGCTGGAAATCGCCGAAATGCACGACGGTCGGGCGGATGCGGTAGAGCCAGGAGCGCTCGTTGGTGGTGCGCGGCGCGGTGAAGGGGGAGCCGGAGAGCTGCTCGGCATAGAGGCCGTAGGCGCATTTCTGCGGCGAGTTGCGCCCAAGCGGCAGGGCGCCGGGCAATGCCTCGGTCTCGAAGCCGTTGCCGAAACCGGACATGTAGCCGGTGGCGATGGCGCTCTCGAGCTTGCGATCGCTCGCCTGGACTGCAGGATTCTGGACGTTCATGATTCTTCTCCCGGAGAGAACCGCCGTCTTCGACGTGGTCTTGTTCCCGTGATGCGGATAGGTGACTTTCGGTGCCCTTCCGCCTCCACCGCCTCGGATCGTTCCTTCGGCATGGGAACCGCGATATCGTTGCAGCGGTAACCGTCGATTTTGTAACTAACAAGCGATGACGAAGCTCGCCCTCGAAGAGTTCCTGCCCTATCGCCTCAACCGGCTCTCGGCCGCGGTGTCGCAGGCCTTCCGTGCCGTCTATGGCCCGCATCACGACCTGACCGTGCCGGAATGGCGGGTGCTGGCGACGCTCGGCCAGTTCGAGACGATGAGCGCCAAGGAGATCGGCGCGCATTCGGCGATGCATAAGACCAAGGTCAGTCGCGCCGTCCGCGCCCTGGAGGAGCGCCGCTGGCTCACCCGGCACGAAAGTCCCGACGACCGGCGCGAGGAAATTCTACGCCTGACGCCGCTGGGGCGGAAGACCTATGCCGAGATCATCCCGCGGGCGCTGGCCTTCGAGGCCAGGATCCTGGAGACGCTCGGCCCCGACGCCGACCGGCTGCTCAAGGCGCTTCGCCATCTGGAGCTGACCTTCGACAAGCGCTGAGACGAGGGCGAAGCGGGACGACATGTCCCCTGCCATGGTGACAGCGGCCGAGGCGGATTGGCGGCATCCTGACCACCATCGAGGGTCATGGATCACTGAGCCGCATGCAGAAACGCTTCAGCTTTCCGGCTTCAGAGCCTCCTGCGGCGACAGCGGAGAGCGGCGTCTCCGGGCGCCGGCGCTCGGGCGATGTCTACGAGACGCTGCGCAGCGCGATCCTGTCCGGCGAGATCCGCCCGAACGAACCGCTGATCGAGGCCGATATCGCGGCCGCGCTCGCCGTCAGCCGTACGCCGGTGCGAGAGGCGCTGCAGCGGCTCGCCGTCGAGCAGCTGATCCTGCCGCGCAAGCGCGGCTGGGCGGTGCGCGAGATCACGGCGCTCGAAGCCGGGGAGAATTCCGAGGTCCGGGCGGCGTTGGAAGGTTATGCGGCAAGGCTCGCGGCGGAACGCGCCACCGATGCCGAGATCGCTGCCGCTGCCGCCGTGCATGCCCGCCGGCTTGCCATCGACCCGGCTGACGACAAGGCTCGCGTCGAGACCAACCGCGAATTCCACGGCATCATCGTCGCCGCCGCGCGCAACGGGAAGCTACGGGACGCGATCCTGCGCTCGGGCCGCTTCTACTTCAACGGCTCGGTGGCGCGCATGACCTCACCGGAGGAGTTCCGCCTCAGCAACGAGGATCACGCGGCCATCGTCGCAGCGCTGCAGGCGCGCAACGGGGATCGCGCCGAGCAGGCCATGCGCAGCCACATCATGCGCACCTTCCACATCTTCGAGAAGCTGTCCTACCCGTCGCCCGACGCCCCTTCGCTCGCGCCGCTGCATGTCACACCCGGGGAGACGCCGTGATCCGGCCCGTTCCCGGAGCTCGGGATGCCGCGCGTCCCCGCATGTCCCAAGCCGCTGTGACAGAAGCCGCCGCCGCCATGGCTATGATCGCTGCAAGGCTGGGCTGCGGTGTCGCCGTGGGACTGACCTCAACGACAAGACCTATCGACGACCAGGGAGAGAGATGATGAGGATCACGCGAGTCGCAGCCGGTCTGGCGCTGGCCGCAAGCCTGATGACGAGCTTCGCCGCCAGGGCTGAGGAGCCCGGCATCACCGACAAGACCATCAAGATCGGCATCTTCGGGCCGCTCTCGGGGCCGAACATGGCCTATGGCTTCGACGTCGTGAACGCGGCGAAGATGTACTACGACAAGATCAACAAGGAAGGCGGCATCCACGGCCGCAAGATCGAGTACGTCGTCGAGGACGATCGCTGCAACGCCAACGATCTTGTCGCGGCCGTGAAGAAGCTCGTCGAGCAGGACCAGGTCTTCATGCTCAATGGCGGCTCCTGCTCGGCTGCCGTCGTCGCCGCCAAGGACTACGTCGTGCGCAACAAGGTGCCCTACCTGATGCTCAACGCATCGGGCGACGGCGCGCTCTTCCCGCCGACCGACTACATCTTCGGCGCCTATTCGATCTCGCAATATGCCGTTGGCGGCGCGATGATCGAGTTCGCGGCCAAGCAGTTCGGCGCCAAGACCGTCGCCTACATCAATCATGACGACGCCTATGGCGCCTGGAACCTCGAAGGTTCGAAGAAGGATGCCGAGGTCAACGGCGTCAAGCTCGTGGTCGAGTCGGTCAACCCGAGCATCAACGACGTCACCGCGCCCTTCCTGAAGGTCCGTGCCGCCAATCCGGATGCGATCCTGCTGGTCACCTATGCCCGCCCGGCCGCGCTGCTGATCAAGAAGGCGCAGGAGATGGGCTTCAACAAGCCGATCATCCTCTCCGTCACCGGCACGGCGAGCCTCAACCAGCTCGCCGAGAACGTCGGCAAGGACGCGCTCAAGAACTTCTACACCCAGGAGGTCATGGTCGACTCGCCCGGCGGTGCGAAGCTGAAGCCGATCTACGACATGTACAAGGCGGCCTATCCCGACCTCGCCGCCAAGCCGGACCATCCGCAGACCTATATGCCCTACGGCATTCCGCCGGCGATGTCGCTGGTCAAGGCGCTGCAGGATGCCGGCCCGAACCCGACCCGCGAGAAGGTCCTCGCCGCGCTCAAGACGCAGGATTTCGACTCGGGCGTCATGGCTGGCCGGATGCAGTTCGGTCCCGAGCAGCGCGCCGCCAACCGCTCGACGATCTTCATCAAATACGACGGCAACACGATGACCCCGCTGCCGGGCGTCTTCACCAGCCGCTGGACCTATCAGGCCAAATAACCGCGACGATCGCCACGGGCGAGACTGGCCAGCCTCGCCTCGACAAGACCGGGTGGCGGCCTTGAGCGCCGCCGCCCTTCCCTGACCTGAGCATCGGGCCGGACATGGATCTGCAACTCGCCCTGATCTTCCTGCAGCAAGGCATCGCCTCGGGCCTCGTCTCGGGCAGCGTCTATGCCCTGCTCGCGCTCGCCATCGTCGTGATCTTCAAGACCTCGGACGTGCCGAATTTCGCCCAGGGCGAGGTCTTCATGGCGGCCGGCTATGTCGCGCTCTATCTCTTCGTCTTCCAGCAGCTGCCGATCTGGATCGTGCTGCCGGCGACGCTCGTCATCGCCTTCCTCGCCATGGCGCTGTTCCGCCGCTTCGTGCTCGACCAGGTCGCGAAATCGGCCAAGGATCTCGTCTATCTCGTCATCGCGACGCTCGGCCTGTCCTATGTGCTGAAAGGCCTCGTGCGCCGCACCGGCTTCGGCGACACGCCGCGCTCCTTCCCGGCCCTGGTCCCGACCGATTCCGTCATGATCGGCCAGGCCTCGGTGACGCTGCTCGACCTCGCCATCTTCGGCACCGCGGTCGTGGTGATGGCGGCCTTCTTCTGGATGTTCAACTACACCAAGACCGGCCGCGCCATGCGCGCCGTCGGCATGAATCCCAAGGCCGCCCAGCTCGTTGGCGTCGACCTGCGCCGCTGCCACATGCTGATCTGGGGCCTCTCGGGCGTCATCTCCGCCATTGCCGCGCTGCTGATCTCGCCAAAAATCCTGATGACCGCCGATATGGGCTCCATCGTCATGCTCGCCTTCGCGGCGGCGATCGTCGGCGGCTTCTCCAGCCTGCCCGGTGCCGTGGTCGGCGGCTTCGTCATCGGCATCGTCGAGAATCTGGTCGGGCTGTTCATTTCCTCGCGCGCCATCGTGCTCGCCCCCTTCCTCGCCATCCTGATCGTGCTCGTCCTGCGCCCGCAGGGCCTGTTCGGCGGGAAGCTGACGATCAAGAAGGTCTGAGCCCGTGTCGTCCTCCCCCCTCGCATCGACAGCGCCAGCGAGACGTGCGCTCTCCGGGCCTGTCCTGGCAGGGCTGGTAGCGGTGGCGATCGCCGCCGTCGCCTTGCCGATCTTCACCACGGGCTATGTCGTCTACATCGCCAATCTGCTGCTGGTCTTCGTCGTGCTCTGCCTCGGCCTGCACATCGTCATCGGCGAGACCGGCCAGTTCTCGATGGCCCATGCCGCCTTCTACGGCATCGGCATCTATGCGAGCGCGCTCGCCAACCGCGCGGTCGACCTGCCCTATCCCTTCGCCATGCTGTTCGGCGCGCTGGTCGCCGGTGCGGTCGGCCTGTTCATCGGCGCGCTGGCGCTGCGCATGCGCGACATCTATCTCGCGCTCGCCACCTTCGCCTTCGGCGAGGCGATGCAATGGGTCTTCGCCAACTGGGACAGCGTCACCAACGGCCCGAACGGGCTGCGCATCAGCCCGGCCCGCTTCGGCCCGCTCGAGATCCTCAGCGACAAACAGGCCTATCCCTTCGTGTTGTTCTTCTGCCTGCTGGCGATCGGCTTCACCGTCGTCATCTCGCGCTCGCGGCTCGGCCGTGCCTTCCGCGCGGTGCGCGAATCGGAGGTGGCGGCGATGGCGATGGGCATCGACGTGCGCCGCACCCGCGTCATCGGCTTCGGCCTCTCGGCGGCGGTCGCGGGCTTCGCCGGCGGCATGTTCGGCCTGTTCCAGACCTTCATCCATCCCGACAGCCTCGGCTTCCAGACGACGATCCTGGTGCTGACCATGGTCGTCGTGGGCGGCCTCGGTTCCATCTGGGGCGCGATCGGCGGCGCCATCGTCTTCGGGCTGATCTCGGAGGTGCTGCGCCAGGCGCCGCAGTATCAGGAGATCATCTATGGCGCGATCCTGATGCTGTTCATGATGTATGCCCCGCACGGCCTCTTCGCCTTCATCGGCGAGCGCATCCGGGAGGCGCGCCATGGCCGCTGAGAGCGCCGCGCCCTTCCTCGATGTCGAGGGCCTGACCATTCGCTTCGGTGGGTTGACCGCAGTCGGCGGGCTCGACATGGCGGTGGCGAAGGGCTCGATCCATGCACTGATCGGCCCGAACGGCGCCGGCAAGTCGACAACCTTCAACTGCATCTCGCGTTTCTACACGCCGAGCGAAGGCCGCATCACCTATGACGGGCGCGACATCACCCGCCTGCCGGCTCGCGAGATGGCGGGCTTAGGGATAGCCCGCAGCTTCCAGAACCTCGAGCTCTTCGCCGAACTCACGGTCTTCGAGAACGTGCTGATCGGAGCGCATGTCCATGCCGGGCGGACTTGGCGCGATGCGCTCAGCGCCCGCCCGCGCGGCATCGTCGAGGAGGTCGAGCACCTGATCGAGCGCACGGGACTGACGGCCTATGCCCAGACCAAGGCGCGCAATCTCGACTTCGGCCACCAGAAGATGGTCGAGATCGCCCGCGCGCTGGCGATCCGGCCGAAGCTGCTGCTGCTCGACGAGCCGGCCGCCGGCTTGCGCAACCGCGAGATCGCCGCGCTCGACCGCTTGCTCTGCGAATTGCGCGACCGCGACGGCCTCACCATCCTCCTGGTCGAGCACGTCATGCAGCTCGTCATGTCGATCTCCGACCGCATCACCGTGCTGAGCTTCGGCACCAAGATCGCGGAGGGCACGGCGGCCGAGATCCGCGCCAACCCGGCTGTGATCGAAGCCTATCTCGGCCGCGAGGCGGCTCAGGAGGCGGCTCATGGCTGATCTGCTCGAAATCGATGGCATCTCCGCCGCCTATGGCCGCATCCAGGCGCTCTCGGAGGTCTCGCTCAAGGTGCCGGAAGGGGCGATCGTCGCCCTCCTCGGCTCGAACGGCGCCGGCAAGAGCACAACGCTCAACACCGTCTCGCGCCTCGTACCGGTGACGAAGGGGCGCATCCGCTTCGCCGGGGAGGAGATCCAGTCCTGGCCGTCGCACAAGGTCGTCTCGGCCGGCGTGCTGCAGGTGCCCGAAGGCCGCGAGGTCTTCCGCGACATGAGCGTGCGCGAGAATCTCGACATGGGTGCCTATCGCCGCAGCGACGCTGCCGGCATCAGGCGCGACCTCGACCGGGTGTTCGAATACTTTCCCAAGCTGAAGGAGCGGCTCCAGCAGAAGGCCGGCACCCTCTCCGGCGGCGAGCAGCAGATGTTGCTGATCGGCCGGGCGCTGATGGCCGGGCCGCGGCTGCTCCTGCTCGACGAGCCCTCGCTCGGGCTTTCGCCGCTGCTCGTCCAGCAGATCTTCGCGATCATCGAACGGCTGAACCGCGAGGGGCTGACGATCCTGCTCGTCGAGCAGAATGCGGCGGTCGCGCTTGGCTGCTCGAGCTACGCCTACATTCTCGAGAACGGCGAGATGGCCCTCGAAGGACCTTCCGAAAAACTGCGGCAGGACGACAGCGTCCGACGCACCTATCTCGGCGGCTGAGCCGGGACGTTACGCAAAGCATTTTCAAGCGAAGTGGGTACCGGTTCGCGTGAAGAAAATGCGTCGAAACAAAGAGATGGAGCATTCGCGGTTCGGAGAAACGCGAATGCTCAAAACGGGAACCGGCACATGGCTACGCCGCTAGAGAAACCCCTCGCTCTCGTCACCGGAGGCGCCCGTGGCATCGGCCGCGCCATCGTCGAGCGCCTCTGTGCCGACGGCTTCGCGGTCGGCATCCTGGACCGCGAGAAGGAAACCGCCACCGCGCTCGTGGCCGAGCTCACCGCGCAGGGACACGACGTCTTCTTCGAGCCGGTCGACCTCGCCGATCACGCCGGCCTCGCCGCGCTGGCCGAACGCCTCCCGGTGGCACAGGCCCTCGTCAACAACGCGGGCATCTTCGAAAACAAACCGTTCTTCGATCTCGCCGCGGGCGACTTCACCCGGATGATGGATGTCAACGTCACCGCGCTTTTCCTGCTTTCGCAGGCGGTGGCGCGGCGGATGGAAAAAGGCGGGCGCATCGTCAACATCTCGTCCCGCACCTTCCTCGGCGCGCGCAACCACGCCCATTACGTCGCCTCCAAGGCGGCCGTCGTCGGGCTGACGCGGGCGATGGCGATGGAGCTGCTGCCGCGCGGTATCGCGGTCAACGCGGTGGCGCCGGGCGGGGTTGCGACCGAGATGGTGGCGAAGCAGTCGGAGGAAGCGCGCGCTGCCCTGCTCGCCCAACAGCCGACCGGCGCGCTCGCGGCGCCCGAGGACATCGCCAACGCCGTCGCCTTCCTCGCCTCGCCGCGCACCAATTTCATCTACGGCCAGGTCCTGCTCGTCGACGGCGGCAAGTCGCTCGGCGGCGGCATGGGCGTCTGAGCGGAGCCGGGCGATGAGCGAGAAATTCGACGAGATCCACGACGTCGTCGTGGTCGGCTCGGGCGCGGGCGGCCTCTCGGCGGCAATAACCGCCGCCAAGGCCGGGCTCGACGTGCTCGTGGTCGAGAAGAGCGAATATATCGGCGGCAGCACGGCAGTCTCGGGCGGTGCCATGTGGATCCCCGAGAACCCGCACGCCCAAAAAGCCGGCCATGCCGATACCCGCGAAGCGGCGCTGATCTATCTCGAAGCCGTGCTCGGCAACCGCTTGCGGCCGGACCTGATGCGCGCCTTCCTCGATAACGGCCCGGAGATGGTCCGCTTCTTCGAGCGCGAGACAGCCCTCAAATTCGAATCGCGCGCCTATTCGCCAGACTATCAGCCCGAGCAGTCCGGCGCTTCCAAGGGCGGTCGCACCATCGACCCCGCCCCTTACGACGGCAACGATCTCGGCGCGGATTTCGCCCTGCTGCGCCCACCGTTGAAGGAATTTACCGTGCTCGGCGGCATGATGGTGAACCGCAAGGACATCGACGCGCTGGTCGGCCGCTTCCGCAACCTCGCGAACTTCAAGCACAGCGCGAAGCTGCTGCTGCAATACGGTCGCGACCGGCTGCGTCATCCGCGCGGCGCGAGGCTGCTGATGGGCAATGCGCTGGCCGGGCGTCTGCTGAAATCGGCGCGGCTGGCCGGCGTCGATCTGCGGACGAAGACGGCTGCCGGCGCGCTGATCGAGCAGGACGGCGCTGCCATCGGCCTCGTCGTCAAGACACCGCAAGGCGAACGGCGCATCGGCGCGCGGCGCGGCGTCGTGCTGGCGAGCGGCGGCTTTCCGGCCAATGCCGCGATGCGGCGCGAGCACATGCCCCATGCCGAGGTTCACCGCTCGATGGCGCCGGTGACGGATACCGGCGATGGCATCAATCTGGGCCTCTCCGTCGGCGGTGCCCTGCGCGACGACAATATCGGCGCGGCCTTCTGGACGCCGGTCTCGGTGCTGAAGAAGCCGGACGGCAGCGAGGTCCAGTTCCCGCATCTGATCCTCGACCGGGCCAAGCCCGGCCTGATCGCGGTCGACGGCCAGGGCAACCGCTTCGTCAACGAGGCGACCTCCTATCACGGCTTCGTCGAGGCGATGCATGCGAGCGGCGCCGTGCCGGCTTTCCTCGTCTGCGACAGCGTTTTCCTGCGCAAATACGGGCTCGGCCTCGTCCACCCCGGCCTCAAGACGCCAAAAGCCTTCGTCGAGGCTGGCTACCTGTTCGAGGGCGACAGCATCGCTGCGCTCGCAGGCCAGATCGGCGTGGCGATGCCTGCGCTGTCCGCAGCCGTCGCAGGCATGAACGAGGCGGCGCGCTCCGGCACGGATGCTGCCTTCGGCAAGGGCTCGAGCGAGTACAACCGCTATCTCGGCGACCCCAACAACAAGCCCAATCCTTGCCTCGGGCCGATCGAAACAGGACCGTTCTATGCGGTGAAGGTCTGGCCCGGCGATATCGGCACGGCGACCGGCCTGACCTGCGACCCGCAGGCCCGCGTGCTCGGCCGCGACGAGCGCCCGATCCCCGGCCTCTATGCCACCGGCAACGACATGAACTCGATCATGGCGGGCGCCTATCCCGGCGCCGGAATTACGCTCGGCCCGGCGCTCACCTTCGGCTTCATCGCCGGGCGTGCGCTCGCCGCCGAGACCGACCACTTCCCTCGTTGAGAAAGATTGCCGCGATGAAGCTCTATCAGTCCGCCACCTCGCCCTTCGTCCTCAAAGTCCGGATCGCCGCCGCGGAGCTGGGCCTGCTCGGCCGGATCGAGATGCTCGACGTCTCGCAGGAGTACAAGGCCGGCGGCCCGCTGGCGCGCGAGCAGAACATCATCAAGACCAACCCGCTCGGCCAGGTCCCGACCCTGCTGATTGAGGACGGCTCGACGATCGCCGACAGCCGCGTCATCTGCGAATATCTCGACCGGCTCGGCGGCGGCTCGCTCTTCCCGGCCGAGCCGGCCGCGCGCTGGAACGCCCTGACCGAGCAAAGCTATGGCGACGGCCTGCTCGATGCAGCTCTGGCTGCGCGCTACGAGGGCCTCCTGCGTAGCGAAGAGCAGCGCTGGCAGCGCTGGATCGATGGTCAACTCGCCAAGGTCCATGCCACGCTCGACCTGATCGAGGGCAAGGCGCCGACGTTCGGCGACCGCGTCGATATCGGCACGATCACCTTCTTCTGTGCGTTGTCCTATCTCGACCTGCGCTTCGCCGATCTGAACTGGCGTGAGGGCCGCCCGCAGGCCGCGGCCTGGTTCGAACGCTTGTCGCAGCGCCCCGCCTTCGCCGGCCAGAAGCTGGGCTGAGGCCGGAATCGACCTGGAGGCGGCCATGGACGCGCATCTCGGCCTTTCCGGCCGTACCGTCATGATCACCGGCGGCGCCTCCGGCATCGGCCGGGCCTGTGCGCTGGCGCTGGCGCGCGAGGGTGCGGCCGTCGCCGTGGCCGACGCCAATGCCGAGGGTGCCGCCGCGACGGCCCGCGAGATCGAGGCGCTGGGCGCTCGCGCCGTCGCAGCGAACTTCGACGTGCGCGATCCTGCTGCCACCGACGCGGCGGTCGAGAGCATCGAGCGCGACCTCGGTCCGCTCGACGGCCTGATCACCGCGGCCGGCATCTCGCGCCCGGCACCGGCGACTGAGCTCGCTTCCGAAAGCTGGGAGGCGGTGATCGGCGTCAACCTCTCCGGCACCTTCTATTCCTGCCAGGCGGCGGGCAGGCGCATGGTCGCACGCGGCCGTGGCGCCATCGTCACCATCGGCTCGACCTCTTCGCTCGGCGGTCAGTCGGGTCGGGCCCATTATTGCGCCTCCAAGGCCGGCGTCGTCGGCCTGACCCGCGATCTCGCGATCGAATGGGGCTCGCATGGCGTCCGGGTGAACTGCATCGGCCCGAGCGCGACCGACACGCCGATGATCCGTGCCGGCATTCCCGAGAGCTTCGTGACCGGCGTGATGGAAGACCGCACGCCGCTCGGGCGCCTCGCGCAGCCCGGCGAGATCGCAAATCTCTGCCTGTTCCTGCTCTCGGACCTCGCGAGCTACGTCAACGGTGCGCTGCTGATGGCCGATGGCGGTGTCTCGGCCGGCTTCTTCACCCGCGGCCATGGCCGCGATTTCTCCTCGAAGGCCCTGCTCGCGCAGGGTGTCTACAGCGAATGATCGGAAGCTAAGATGAGCAAGCTCGCCCTCGTCACCGGTGCCGGGCGCGGAATCGGCGCCGCCATCGCCCACAGGCTCGCCGCCGATGGCTGGCGCGTCGCCGTCTGCGATCTGACCAAGGAGCCCGCGGCAGCCGTTGCCGCCGCGCTGCCCGGCGAAGGCCACAGCGGCTGGGCCGTCGATGTTGCGAACGAGGCTTCCGTGGAGGCCCTCTTCGACGGCGTCGAGGCGGCGCATGGCCCGGTCACCGCGCTGGTCTGCAACGCCGGCATCCTGCTGATGGCGGCTGATGGCGAGCGGCCCACCATCTTCGACATGACGCTCGACGACTGGGAGAAGACCCATGCGGTCAACACGCGCGGCGTCTTCCTCAGCATCCGCGCCTATGCGCGGCGCCGTCGCGCGCAGCCGGTCGAGGGCGGCCGCGTCACCACCACCAGCTCGGTTGCGGCGGAACTCGGCGGCTATCGTGGCTCGGCCAGCTATATCTCCTCGAAATCGGCGATCCTCGGCTTCACCAAGGCGATGGCGCGCGAGCTCTCGTCGTTGGGCATCACCGTGAACTGCGTCGCGCCCGGCGTCATCGACGCGCCGATGCTGGCGGCGGCGACGCCGCGCTCGGCCGCGCCGGGCTCGATGGAGACGCTGGCGCAGGCCGTGCCGCTCGGACGGCTCGGAACGCCGGAGGACATCGCGGGAGCGGTCTCCTTCCTGCTTTCGGAGCAGGCCTCCTACATCACCGGCGCGACGATCGACGTGAACGGCGGCTATCGCATGGCCTGAGCCGAGGGCCGGGCCACCGACATGGCCCACCTCACATCAGGATGCGCATCAGCTCGTTCTGCGAGGAAATGCCGAGCCTCGCATAGGCGCGCTTGCGGTAGGTCAGCACGGTGTTGATGCCGACGCCGAGCTCGAGCGCGATGCCCTCCGAGGTCAGGCCGCTCGCGATCAGCGCGCAGACGTCGCGCTCGCGCTTCGAGAGGCCGGGCGCGACGGCTGCCAGCCGCGCCTGGAAGGCCGGGAGCGCGCGGTGCTCGGCCGGCCGCTCCGCCTCGTAATGGCGCCAGAGCGCCGCCATCAGCAGCGGCGCGCTTTCGACGAGATGCGCGATCTCCTGGTCGCTGAAGCTCTCCTTGCGGCCACGATAGATGCTGAGCCGCATCGTACCGCCGGTCCGCCGCTGGATCAGCGAGAAGCGCTCCGACAGGCCGACCGAGAAATAGCATTCGCTGCGGTAGGACGGGTTGGCGATGTCGTTGGCCCGCATGCGGACGCCCCAGCAATCGCGACTGCTGCTCTCGTCGAGCGCGATGGTGTTGGCCGGATCGGCGCGCCAGTGGCGGGAAACATAGCGGCGCGCGACATCGAGCGCAGCCTTGCCGGGTTCCTGCCGGTTCTCGGCGAGCAGCGTATGGACGATGCCATCCGGCGCCGTGACGAAGGCGGTGACGATTTCCGTCCCGGTGAAGCGGCGCGCGATATCGAACAATCCGGCCGAGAAACCGGGCCGGCCGACGCTCTCGATGACCTGCGGCATCGTCGCCAGGATACTGCTCGCGGCCATGGCCTGCTGAATGGCCAGAAGCTGCATGTCCAACCTCCCGCCGGCTTCTCTTTCAGCGCGGCGGCGGGCCGGCGGCGGAAGCCTTCAAGACGAGAAGCGATATCAGCAGCCGGCTTCGCATGCAAACTCGTGCGCAAAGTTGAAGCGCCCGATCGGCATCATGTGATCGGCAGCCCCGCCTCGTCCTTGAGGTTCATCAGCACGATCTCGGACTGTACACGGCCGACCTGCGGATGCGGCAGCAGATGCCCGTGGATGAACTGGGCGAAGGCGGCCAGATCGCGCGTGACGATGACGAGCACGTAATCGGCGTCGCCCGAGACCGAGAAGGCCTGGCGGATCTCCTCATGCCGGGCCAGGAAATCGGCGAAGGATTCGGCGTTTCGCTCGCTGTGCGACGACAGGTTGACGCGGGTGATCGCCTTCAGGCCGAAGCCCAGCGCCGTGGCGTCGAGCTTCGCCGCATAGCCTGCGATCACGCCACTCTCTTCCAGCCGCGCGCGCCGTCGCGAGCATTGCGAGGGCGAGAGGTTCACGATCTCGCCGAGTTCGGCATTGGTGAGCGCGGCATTGTCCTGCAACGCTTTCAGAATTGCACGGTCGAAACGATCGATCTCGTTTTGAAGCATGAGGAGCGCCTCCGATGCACGGAACGTGCAAATCCTCCGGCGCGCGTGCCCAGTTTGCAAGCCCCTCGCGCCGGAACTGCCTCACTCTCGTCGGTAATAGCACCATCAGGAGGATGCAGGATGGGCCCCTTTCCGCATGACGCCCCCAAGGCCACGATCAGCGAGACCAACCCGGCGGGCACCGACGGCTTCGAGTTCGTCGAGTTCGCCCATCCCGAGCCCGAGAAGCTCGACAAGCTCTTCCGGCAGATGGGTTTCGCTCCCGTCGCCCGGCACCGGACCAGGGACATCACCCTCTACCGCCAGGGCGACATCAACTATCTCCTGAACCGCGAGCCCGACAGCCACGCCTCCCGTTTCGTCGCCGAGCACGGCCCCTGCGCTCCGGCGATGGCCTGGCGGGTGGTGGACGCGCAGCATGCGTTGAAGCGCGCGCTCGATCTCGGCGCCAAGGAGTATACCGGGCCGGGCAAATCGCTCGACGTGCCGGCGGTCATCGGTATCGGCGGCTCGCTGCTCTACTTCATCGAGACCTATGGCGAGGCGGGCTCGGCCTATGATGCCGAGTTCGAATGGCTCGGCGAGCCCAATCCGAAGCCCGAGGGTTTCGGCTTCTTCTACCTCGACCATCTCACGCACAACGTGGTGCGCGGGAATATGGATACCTGGTACAAATTCTACCACGACACCTTCAATTTCCGCGAAATCCGCTATTTCGACATCGCCGGCAAGATGACCGGGCTGACGAGCCGGGCGCTGACTTCGCCGGACGGCAAGATCCGCATCCCGATCAACGAGAGCGCCGACGATCGCAGCCAGATCGAGGAATATCTGCGCGAGTACAAGGGCGAGGGCATCCAGCACATCGCCATCGCTACCAACGATATCTACGCCGGCACCGACGCGATCGCCGCGGCCGGCCTCGAATTCATGCCGGGCCCGCCCGACGTCTATTACGAGAAGTCGAAAAGCCGGGTGAAGGGCCATCAGGAGCCGCTCGATCGCTTGAGGAAGCGCGGCATCCTCATCGACGGCGAGGGCGTGGTCGGCGGCGGCGAGACCCGCGTGCTGCTGCAGATCTTCTCCAAGACGGTGATTGGGCCGATCTTCTTCGAGTTCATCCAGCGCAAGGGCGATGACGGCTTCGGCGAGGGTAATTTCAAGGCCCTGTTCGAGTCGATCGAGGAGGATCAGATCAGGCGCGGCGTGCTCAAGAGCACGGCGGCCTGAATGAGTCCCGTCATCGATGAGTGACGCCTGGCGTGATTATTCCAGCGCACCTCCCGCAGGTGCGCTGGTCTGCGAATCCGATTGGGTTGGTGAGGGGGCCGCGCGCTGCCTGATGGTGGAGTCGGCTGCGGGCGCCTTCCCGCTCCTGCTGCTCCGGCGCGGCGGGGCCGTGAGCGCCTATGTCAACGCCTGCCCGCACCAGTACCTGCCGCTCGACTACCGCTCCGGCAATGTCCTTTCGGCGGATGGAGCGCGGCTCCTGTGCTCGGCCCATGGCGCGGTCTTCGATGCTGCGACAGGCGGCTGCCTGTCCGGCGACGGGGCGGATCTGCTCGATCCGGTGCCTGTGGTCGAGCGCGAAGGGCTGATCCGCATCGGCGGCTGACCCTCGCAGGGCGGTCTAGCGCCAGACTGCCAGCAGGTGAACCACGGCCGTCACCGCAAAGAATGCGGCGATCAGCTTCGACGGCCAGGGCTTGAGGTCGAACCAGACGAATTGCAGGGCGAGCCGCAGGCTCCAGAAGGCGGCACCGGCCAGTGGCAGCAGCGGCGGGACGCCTGCCTGCCCGGATTGCCAGATCAGCACCGCGCCATAGACGAGGAAGACGAAGCCCAGCATTGCATTGAGCGTCTGGGTGATCGCGGTGTTCAGCCGGCCTGAGGCTTCGAGCCGCTCGGGCCAGCCGAAGAGCCGCCAGAACGCGGCGTGGAACAGCGCAAAGCCGAGATCGAGGAGGCCCGCGGCCAGCAGCAAGGCCGCTCAGCTCCGGGTCGCGATCGCGGCGGCGGCTCCCGCCATCACGCCGCCGGTCGTCCGGTTGATCCAGCGCATCGCGCGCGGGCTGGCGACGAGGCGGCGCGCCCGGTCGGCGGCATAGGCGTAAGCGAGCAATGTCAGGCTGATGATCGGAGTGATCAGCGCCGCGACTTCGAGGAAGGCGAGCGGAGTGAGCGCGTTCAGGTCGATGACCAGCGGCAGGATCGACAGGAAGAAGACCATCACCTTCGGGTTGCCGAGCGTCAGCGCGATTCCGCCAAGGAAGAGGCGGATGCCCTCGCCGCGCGCCGCCGCAGAGGGCTTCGGTGCTTCGGCCGGTGCGGTCCAGGCCTTGAAGGCGAGATAGATGAGATAGGCGCAGCCGGCGTATTTGATCGCGACGAAGACGCCGTGGAAGCTCTGCATCAGCACGCTCAAGCCCAGCGCCGAGAGCGTGAACCAGACGATATCCCCTGCGACGATGCCTGCGAGAAAGGGCAGCGAGCGGCGAAAGCCCGTCGAGAGCGAGCGCGCGACCAGTGCGGCGATGCCGGGGCCGGGCGAGGCGACGGCCAGGAAATAGACGCCGGCGAACAGGGCGAGGCTGGTGAATTCCATGGCAGGCTCCGGAGCTGTCGAATCCTATAGCATCGGACCGAAAAGCGGAAACCACTTTTCAGAGGAATCCGATGCAATGCCAATAAGATAGATCATCGTTATCGCGTCTGGTAGGACGCGCGATGATCTAGCAGGAAAGGCCGTCATCGTGCCATCGCAGGGCGTGGCCTGATCGATCACCCGATCGGATCGGCATGGCCCGGCGTGATCGCGAAGCGCCGGGCTCCCGCTGGCAGATCGCCGAACAGGGCGATGTCGGCGCCGGTCATCCAGACCTGGCAACCCAGCCCCGTCAGCCCTTCATAGAGCGCCGCGCGCCGGCGCGGGTCGAGATGGGCGGCGACCTCGTCGAGCAGGACGAGCGGCGGCAGGCCGCTCATCGCCGCGACGAGCCGCGCATGGGCGAGCACGATGCCGATCAGCAGCGCCTTCTGCTCGCCGGTCGAGCCCTGGCCGGCCGGGATGTCCTTGGGACCATGCCGCACGTCGAGGTCGGAAGCCTGCGGGCCGGCGAGCGTGCGTCCGGCGGCGCGGTCGCGATGTCGCCCCTGGCGCAGCAGGTCGCGATAGGCATCCTCGGCATCGACCGCGGGCAGGCGGGCGACGAGTTCGTCGATCTCGCCTGCGAGCGCGAGATCCGCATAGGGGAAGGGCGAGGCTTCGTCGCGGCTGTCAGCGATGATCGCGGAAAGCCGCGCAACCGTCTCGGCGCGCGCCGCAGCGACGGCGACGCCGAGCTCGGCGACCTCGCGCTCGACCGCATCGAGCCATGAGCCCTGTCCCGGGCTCTCCTCGAGAATGCGATTGCGCGAGCGTAGTGCCCGTTCCAGCGCGTTGGAGCGGGTCGCGTGGCTCGGATCGATGGCGAGCACCAGCCTGTCGAGGAAGCGGCGTCGGTCGCCGGCGGCGCCACGAAACAGCCCGTCGAGATCGGGCGTCAGCCAGACCACGCGCAGATAATCGCTGAAGGCGAGCGCCGAACCGACGGCTGCACCGTCGATGCGAGCGAGCCGTGGCCGCCGGCCTTCGGCGTCCAGCGGTCCCAGGCCGATGCCGAGCCGGCCGGCATCCTCGGCAAGCGTGATCGATGCGGCGAAGGAGCCGTCGCCGCCTTGCCGGGCCATGCTCGCGAGTTCGGCGCGGCGCAGGCCTCGCCCCGGCGTGAACAGCGAAAGCGCTTCGAGGATATTGGTCTTGCCGGCCCCGTTCTCGCCGATCAACGCAACGATTTGGCCCTCGACCGGAAGATCGAGGGCCTCGTAGGAACGGAAATCCTGCAGGATCAGGCGCGCGACGGCCGTCACGGCCGGATCAGACGCGCATCGGCATCAGCACATAGAGCGCGGAGGCGCCTTCGCGGTCCTGGATCACGGTCGGCGAGCCGGGATCTGCGAGCTTCAGCAGCGCGGTATCGCCGTCGAGCTGGGCGGCGATGTCCATCAGGTAGCGCGCGTTGAAGCCGATATCGAGCGGGCTCGCCTCGTAATCGACCTCGATCTCCTCGGTCGCGGAGCCGGAGTCCGGATTGGTCACCGAGAGCGTCATGCGCCCATCGGCCATGGAGAGTTTCACCGCGCGGCCGCGCTCCGACGAGATCGTCGAGACGCGGTCGACGGATGCGGCGAAATCCCCCCGGTCGACGGTCAGGCGCTTGTCGTTGCCGCTGGGAATGACGCGCTGATAATCGGGGAAGGTGCCGTCGATCAGCTTCGAGGTCAGCACGACATCGGCGGTGGCGACGCGGATTTTCGAGCCCGAGAGCTCGACCGCGACCTCGTTCTCGCCGTCTTCGAGCAGCTTCTGGATCTCGGCGACGGCCTTGCGCGGTACGATCACGCCGGGCATGCCGGCCGAACCCTGCGGGGCAGCAGTGTCGACCCGGGCGAGCCGGTGTCCGTCCGTCGCGACGGCGCGCAGCACCGGGCGGCCATCGACATCGATGGTGTGGAGATAGATGCCGTTGAGATAGTAGCGCGTCTCCTCGGTCGAGATCGCGAACTGGGTCTTGTCGATCAGCCGCTTGAGCTCGCCGGCCGGCAGCACGAAGCGATGCGCCATCTCGCCGGCGGTGATGTCCGGGAAATCGCTCTCCGGCAGGGTCTGGAGCTGGAAGCGGGAGCGGCCCGAGCGCAGCACGAGCCCGGTATCCCCGGTCGTCTCCAGCGAAACCTGCGCGCCATCAGGCAGCTTGCGGACGATGTCGTAGAGGGTGTGGGCGGGAACGGTCGTCGCGCCGGGCTCGCCGACCTCGGCCGGGATCGTCTCCACCACCTCGATGTCGAGATCGGTCGCCTTGAGGCGCAGGCCGCTCTCGGCGGCGCTGAGCAGCAGGTTCGACAGGATCGGGATCGTGTTGCGGCGCTCCACAACGCGATGGACGTGCCCGAGCGACTTGAGCAGCGTGGAACGTTCGACCGTGACCTTCATGATTGTCTAGTCTTCTGGCGCTGGCCGCCCGCACGCAAGCGCACGGGCCGAATGAATGGCCAGCGACATTGCCGGACGCCAGCCGGGTGCGCAAGTCCACGCGCCCCGGCGACCACAAGCAATTGAAAGAACAGGCGTGAAGCGGATGAGCCGCTCACTCCTGCAGCATGCGCTTCAGCAGATCGACCTCGTCATGCAGCGAGCGGTCCTCGCTGATCGCCTTCTCGATCTTGCGCACCGCATGAAGCACGGTCGTGTGGTCGCGCCCGCCGAAGCGGCGGCCGATCTCGGGCAGCGAGCGCGGCGTCAGCGCCTTCGACAGATACATCGCAATCTGGCGCGGCTTGACCACCGCCGCAGTGCGGCGTTCCGACAGGATGTCGGCGCGGCTGACATTGTAGCGCGTCGCGACGAGCTTCTGGATGTCCTCGATCTTGACCCGGCGCGGTTCGCGCGTCCGGACGAGGTCGCGGATCGCCGCCTCCGCCGTCTCCAGCGTCACGAGCTGGCCCGAGAGGGTGGCGTGCGCCAGCAGCCGGTTGGCGGCGCCGTCGAGGTCGCGGCCATTGGTCGCGACGACGCGGGCGACATAGGCGACCACGTCGGGGCTGACCTGGAAGTTGGGATGGGCGCTCTGCAGCGCGTCCATCCGGGTGGCCAGGATCTTGGCGCGCAGCGCCTCGTCGAGCTCGCCGACCTCGACGACGAGGCCGCCGCCGAGCCGCGAGCGGATGCGCTCGTCGAGCGCCTCGAGCTCGCCGGCGAGACGGTCGCCGGCGACGACGATCTGCTTGCCGGCGTCGAGCAGCGCATTGATGGTGTGGCCGAATTCCTGCTGGATCGACTTGCCCTGGATGAATTGCACGTCGTCGACGACGAGCAGGTCGATGCCGCGCAGCTTCTCCTTGAAGGCAAGGGCTGTCTGCGACTTCAGCGCCGCGACGAAGCCGTACATGAAGCGGTCCGCCGTGAAATAGGCGACGCGCTTGCCGAGCCGGCGCGCTTCCTGGGCGATGGCCTGCAGCAGATGCGTCTTGCCGAGGCCGACGCCGGCATGGAGGTAGAGCGGATTATAGGGGCTCTGGCCGGCAGGCGCCGAGGCGATGCGCTCGGCCGCGGCGAAGGCGAGCTGGTTCGACTTGCCGACGACGAAGCTCTGGAAGCTCATGCGCTTGTCCAGCGACGTGCCGCAGACATCGACCAGTTCCGGTTCGCCGGGCTGGGCGCTTGCCGCAGCCGCTTTCGTCGCCTCCGAAGGCGCCTGGCTAGCCGAGGCTGCAGCGCGGCTGCGGATCACGGCCTCCGCCAGCGGCGCCGGGGTGGCATCGCGCGAGGCCTGACGAACGGAGAGCAGCACGCCGTTCGGCGCCGGGAGTTCGGCGATGCAGTTCACCCGCAGCCGCTCGGCATAATGGGCTTCGAGCCAGCTCTTCAGGAAGCGGGTCGGGACGGTGAGGTAGGCCACGGCGTTGACGATGCCCGCAAGCTCGAGGCGGGCGAACCAGCTCGAGAAGACATCCTCGCCGAGCTCGGCGCGCAGACGCCGCCGCACGCGCTCCCAGGCGTCCTGGATCGTCGTATCGTTCACCCCCGCCGGAGCAGCCTCCTCGGCTGCGATCGTCACCACCACCGGCGTCGCCTCGACCACGTCTCCGATTTCCTGCCGCTCGAACATCAATGGCCCCAT